>CAYVXD010000039.1:0-30078 GCA_964454265.1 uncultured Candidatus Sumerlaeota bacterium
AGCCAAATATTCAAAAGCCTCCATTAAAAAAACGGAATTGTCGGACAGCCTCACATACTACGAAATTCTCAAAATCCTGTCCCAAAATCCTCTGTCCCCAAAATCTATCCAAAATCCATCGCGCTCCCTTCCTAAACCTTTCGGTAACGAGGGGACAGGTTATATATTTCTCTTAATTTTGGGTATCTTGAGAGCTGCATTTCTAAATAGTCAGGCATGGTTTGCGAGGATGGTTGTTCCTGGCTGCCCGTATCATGCCATCCATAGTGGGGAGGATGTGTTTTTTGACGACGACGATCGCGAGGTGCATATGAGGTGGCTCAGGGAGTACGGCTATCAGTACGGACTTTAGATATTTACACGGGGCGTCCGACTGGAACAGCGGGTTTCATAAGGAGGCTGGAAACGCCTCTGGGGTGTCGCCTGAAACGCCAGAAAGCGGAAAAAAGAAGAAAAATATACGTCTACACGTTCTCCTATTTCCCTTTCCCCTATTGCCCTATTTTGCCTGTTTCAAGAATTTCTGCTTCAGCATTCTAAGTAAACTTGTAGCTCTTGAGGGTAGTCCAGTTCTGCGGGCGACTTGGTTGAAGGATAAAATCTTTTCTTTTGATCAAAGAAGCCAGTATTGCGTCGCATTTTGATGGTGTTAGTACTCCGTGCATTACGAGGTGCTGTAAAACCATTGCACAATTTCCCACCTTCAGCTGTGCTTTACGAAGAGCATTTGCCAGAGATCTGTCTGCTGTGACGACGCGATGCTTATGGTGAATAGCGGCTGCAAACACTAGTCTATCGGTCTGTGCAAGTGCATTTGAAAGAGGCCATGCGCTAAAAATCGCGCATAATTCGTTAATGCTCGGAAGTTCTATCAACTTAACACGCGGTTTCATGCGATTTATTGTTTGCATACGCATTTGATCTGAAGAAAAGCTATGCTCGATTGCTAAGATCTCTTGGAAATGCAGCTGCATTTCTGGATGATCGAGCAGAATCTTATCCACCGTAATAAGCGAACACGTGTCATATAGCGCACTTTTCCACCAATTCACTTGAACTCTATCCATCCCGCTGTTTCTTCTTTGGCCTCTTCAACTGTTATCTGAAGCATTTCCGCTACTTTGGCCACACCAATTTTCTCTTGAATGAACGCCGATTGAATCAACCGAATAAATCGTGTGGATTTCCGAAGTAGTCTTGGATCCAGACGTTCGGGCTCAAGTTGTTCAAACGTAGATTGCTCCCAAATACCCAACATTGTCTTAACCCGCGTTACAAGTTTCTCGTATTTCATTTTTGCGAGACCAGTATGCTGAACTCTGTAGTACAAACACCAGAAACTAACATTAAAAACGGGTTTTAACAGGAGAAGAGCGTTCTCGAGGGGAAGTCGATGCAAAGATTTTTCTTTCCATACGCGGATAAGATCGTGTCTTGGAACAAGAAAACATTCCGCAAATAAATCCGCTTCAGATTCGTACTTTCGGCCGTTCGTCCGTCCTTCATCATTTAATGTAAACAATTGCGGATGGAGAACCAGGTGACCTAGCTCATGCGCGGCGCTGAATATCGTACGCTCTATCTGGTCTTTCCTATCATGTAGCATTATTAGGCTCATTTCTTCTTGTTTCACACTTACGGCGTCTAACCCCTTTGCTTCTCGGTGGAAGAAAAGGGAACGTACTCCCAAATTCTCGAGGATGTAAGCAATTGCCCCTGGCCCGGTAGTCCCTATACCACAGGATTGCCTTACTTTATTAGCAACGGTTTCAATCCATTCTTCTTTTGGCACTTCACTGGGTTCAAATGGAAACTCTCTAAGTACGATATTCAGTTTAGTTCCAGTGATCTCTTCTATCTCTCTATAGGCACGGAGATATTTCCGCGCAGCAACCGCAATTTGCGGATTCTTTTTCAAAGCTTTGTGCGCCCTGAATGCAAATCGGGGAGCTTCCGGTTGGCCTTTTTGCAGCAACAAATCCATTATATTGCAGCCTAAGGCATTAGCCAGCCTTACTAACTCGCTTGCACTCGGTTCTGTCTTGCCCGTCTCGTAGTTCGAGATCGTGTTCCTGCTAATGCCCAGCAACCTGGCCAACTCTTTGATTTTCATTCTTACAGCCTTGCGCTGGTCCCGAATTCGCTGACCTATTGTAGGTGGTGCAGCCGAGTTATTCTTTCCAGTGCTGCGCATCGTATTCCTCCCCCTTTCTCTTTTCCATTCGTGCAATGCCCTAGCTGGCTTGTGAGCCGTTCCACGCATTGTCCTTCTGATTGCCTCGTTCCGGACATTGCATTCAAATACTAAGAGACTCTATCGATTCGCTGCATTGCTTGTCAGTTATAATAGAATGAAGATATGATCATTAACCATATTGACTCCTTTACCCATGACAATCGCTCTTTTTTCACCCGCGGTAATTAGAATCAATTAACGGACTTTTGACCAAATCGTTGTGCATAATTTCAGAAATTGTATTCGATGTCAAGCATTTTTGCACAATTATTTGTGCATTGTCTAAGTTCAATATTTCCAATCGACTTAAGTGCAAAAAAGATTGTGTATGATCTTCAGTACTTTTTTCAGCGCCAACGTAAGACGATCAGCAGTTTTCTTGTAAGTCTCTTGGCATGTTGTGCGGGCAAGGTTTTTTAGTCAGTAAGTGGTGAAGAGATTGCATAATATGTTCCCAAAATAAACAAAAAGGGCGAACACATGGGTTCGCCCCTACAATTGCGGAAAATTCTCGGCAACGGCCATTTCGTAATGTAGCGGCACGCTGCAGCGTGCCCCTACGCCCGTCAGGGGGTTTTTATTGTTCTGCGATTAGAGATGTGCGTTATGGCGCCGGAAGATTATAGCGGTTATAAAAGTCCTGGCGGCCGTTGCGCAGTTCGACTCGTGAGTTGGAAAAAAGTACGCATTCTTCTTCCCGTGTCTCTCCGTGTGGATAGGGGATCTCCTCTGATGGTTTGAAACTGCGTTCATAGGGTACCCACAGACACCGCACAAACCAAATGTCGCCTGAATTGCGCTCAATATGATCAGCCCCTCCTGAAGGGCCTCCTGTATTCAATGCCGAACTGTTGTAGGCATAGCGAAAGTTCTGCACTCGGTGCGGATAGCGCTTCTTTAAAGTAGGACAGAAGAGATACTCATCGCTTGAGAGGTAGCCGAGTGTGACCAGGAGACGCGGCACGCCGTCCCATGAGCCGTTCGCTGCGGGGCCGTTCCCTACCTCGGTGCGGTTTGGCGTTGGCTCAAGGCCTGCAACGCCGTCAGCCAGAGGATAGCGGTTACAGTCAATTCGATAGGCGTAGAGGGCGTAGGCAATCGCTTTCAGATTGCTGCGGCATTTTGCGACCTCCGACCGGCTGGTGGCTAGCATGAGGTTCGGAAGTGCAATAGCTGTCAGAACGCTAATAATTGCCACCACGATGAGCAGTTCGATCAGAGTAAAGCCATGGTATCGAGCTTCTTGGTTTCTCACGATGGCCTTTCCTATATTTCTGGCCTGCGTTTATCCCAGATTTTGCATTAGAGCAGGCGAGGGAAACCCTTTGGAAAAAGGGTTACCCCTCGCGCTCCTCTCCTAAACCTTTAGTTACGGGCAATTTCATTCGCCTTCGCCAGGCTACGGCGAATAAAATCGCCACCTGCTCCTAGCTCACCTTTTGGTGAGCCAGGAAACAGTAGTGATACTAGGTGTTAGTTACAGTATCCTTCCTTTGGTAAGCGTGCTTTTAGCTGCTTTTCGCTCCAATGAAACTGCAATACTCGGATCTATAGCCCATGGCAGCCGATTATTGGTAAAGATTCCAATTGATCGAGGCGCTGCTCGGTGTCCAATCAGCCGAGTTGATGGCTGCTACCGCATCCAGATCAAAGCCGAGCGTTCCGAACTGAAAGTCCGTGAATGCATTTCCCGGATCGTCAACCACATCGCCCTGGCTGTCCCGCGTCTCGGTTGGTGTGTCTGGGGTACCAGTATCAGTGATCTTGACGAATCGTGCCCATGCCAGGCCAACATCAGCAAGGTCAAAGAAATCGCCGCCGGAAACAGCTGGATCAACCGGACTAATCCCATTGGTCGGATTTGAGAAAACCGGATGGATGCCAGCAAAATTGATGTAGTCGCTCATCCTGCCAAGACGTTCACCTTCCGGAGGCGGTATGAAATCATAGGGAAAAGTGAAAAAGGTCTCGCCATCCTGGCTGACTGCCACGATTGCTGCTTCGCAGAAGGAGTAGTCCACATCCCCAATGGCGATCAGCGGATTTTCAAACACGGCCAGATCCACCCCTTGCAGATCAATAACGATATTGTCCAGGAACTCCAGCACGATCTCCCCACCGTCGCCAAGACTCAGCAGGTGGCTCTCAGAGGCCTGTGGAATTGCCTCGCTTTCATTGCCGTGTGGTGGCCCCAGCACGTTTTCCGGAAAGTAACTTTCTCCGAACCCAGCTCCAATCCCGGGCTGAAAGGAGACAACCCGGTCGGCAAACGGGTCGCCGCAGAATCCCACTGACATGAAGCTCCAGCACAGAGCCATAAGCAGCGCCAGCGCGAGATATTTTCCGGTCCTTGGGGCCTGCGCACTGCCGGGAGACAGTGCCCGAAGAACTTCCGGGCAATGCCATCCTGTAGCAGAATACCGCGCAATATGTTGTATACGGGTTACGCACATCCGCTCTAACTCCACTGCTGGATCACTGGTAAAGCGTCCAGAACTTAGCTTGTGTTGGCGGCGACGGCATAATGATGGTAAGGCATCCATCGAAGTCACCATCAGCAATGATCAGTTTTGCTGCGTTTGGAGCTGATTCCGGACGAAAGGATTTCATGGGGTCATCGAAAACCAAATCGCCCAGAAAATAATAGGAAGGAAAGGTGGCAAAGTCTGAGACGGCTCCTGTGGCCCGATCAACCAGTTGCACACGGTTTCCGTTTGAAACAAACAGCCGGTCATCCTTATCAAGGGCGATGTCGTAGATGCCCGACAGTATTCCTGATGAGATAATATCCATCTCGCCAGGGTCAATGGCATCACCATCTGGTGGCACGGAAAGGTCACGCAGCGCGAGTAATCCCGCGGGATTCGGAAAGGAGCTATTGCCTACATACAGGGTGCTAGCCTGGTCAAAGCCAAGCCCTGCGCCGTAATCAAGGCCTTCATAGAAGACAGTAATCGAGGGGGAAGTGAGTGGCGACGAAATGCGCAGCACTTCGCCAAGGCCGGCTCCGTCGGCAGTGACAACGTATACATTGTCCGCAGTGTCTACTTCAGCTTGCTGGCCAGTGAATCCGCCCCAGCCTGTGCCTGGAAGGGTATTGATCGGCGTGATGAGCTCACTCACCTCGGGTGTCGGAATTCCTCCGACATCAACGATGTCGCGGGCATCGCCGTCGCCGTTGAGATCTCGTGCCAGGTAGATCGTGTCGCCAGGAACCAGTGGCGGGCCGGTGATTTCATTATTGTCAACAATGATCAGCTCACCAGTTGAAAGCACCGCCAAACCACCGGCAGTAGCGAAAAGAGAATCGAGCGCATTGTCCTCGTCATCGGGCCCTGTCAGGTTATACGCTCCCGTGGCAAAAGATGATGTTGTGGCTGTATCGCCCGAGAGGTCAATTCGAACAATACTGTGCGGGCCCCAGGCACCAACTGCGGCATAGAGAATATGGCGATTTGCTGGATCAATAGCCAGGGAAGGGCCTTCAGGCAGGGACGAGATGCTAAGCAAATGCACTTCATATCCAGGGGGAATGCTGATCTGGGCTATCGCATCGGGTGCCAGGAGGGCAACGAGCAGTATTGCGATGGAAATAGTATGTGATAAACGAGACACAGTCTATTCTCCTTGAAGAGATTGATCTGGCATAGAGTCCACGAAGCGCTTGTGGCGCGCGTGGTTGCCCGTTATACGCGGCGATACCTGTAGAGAAAGCGTGCGTACGCTAGAGAATACAGTTCATCTTCACGCAGACGCCTGGAAGGTCGAGGTGGTGGGTTTGCGATCAGGTCATCCTCACGTTGCTCCCATAAAAAATCCCTCTTCGGTCCCAGCGAGGGAAAGAAGAGGGAATGAAAAAAGTGGCTGTCATCACCCTTCACCTTCTCAGACACGAAGAAGTTAACGTGAAGCACGCAGAGACGGGTCTTCTGACTCTCGGATCGTCCTACTCCTTACACCTTCCCATCCGCCCAGGCGGACAGTGGTACGTTGTAAGTTTCGTCCCCGATTACAGCGGCGTGTCCGTGATGGTCTTTCACCATCTTCCATCGCTCAGAGCGATGCTGGCTCTTGAGCTACGCCTCTGCGCAGAACTGTATTCTTGGACTTGCTTGTAGGCGTTGCAGACAGTGTTGTCAAGAAAAAATATTGCATTCTGGCCCGATAGCGGATAGGGAATTTCAACTGAAGGCTGGTGGTGTCGTGGCGAATATAAATTTTTAGTAGATTGCAATGAGCCTACTTGAGTTAGTAATAGTCTTGCTGGTGGTCTATGTATTGCACGGCTTCATTGATTTGCACAGCCCGTGGTTTCCTGTTGCTGCGGTTGCGGTGCTGGCAGGGGGCATTGGGGTGGCCCTGCTTCTCACCCGTGTGGTGGGAAGTATGATGATGCGCCTTTTTCTTGGTGATGAAGGCGGAACACCCACCAGGCCTCGCAAATATCCTATGGTGTATCAGGCACTGCAGGAGCACCGCGATACGGATGCTGAGATTCACTTGAAGCGCATCCTCGGCGAGCATCCGGACGATGCGGTTGCCTCGCAGTGGCTGGCAGACCTTTATTATAAGGCAGGGCGATACAGCGATTACATCGCCGAGCGAGAACGATACATGGAAGCCGCGTCTAACTTGCGAAAGGAAGAGAAGTGTAGCATTTACAACCGGCTTGCAGACCTTTGTATGGGCAAGCTGCATAATCCAGCCAAGGCACTTCTTTACCTGAACAGTATTATTCTAGACTTTCCGCAAACAAAAGAGGCAGTGGATGCGCGCAAGCGGATGCAGATTATCACGGAAGGGCTTGAGAAGTGCATCCCGGGTGACGATGAGGAGAAGTGATAATTGGCAGTGAACGCTGGCAGGTGGCGGCAGCCCGTAATGATGGCGTTTGATCATGACGCACCCCCACTGAAGAGAGGCGCAGGAGCTCAGACCTGTGTTGACTCTGAACAAGGGGAGGTTAAGGAGGCAGGATTCGGATCGGGTTTCGAAAGCCTTATCACCATCATGGCGTGCTGGTGAGTGGGGCCCTGGGATGAATAGGAATAGGCCGGTCACGGTGGCTTTTGATGCAAGTTATCCCGCATGAGGCCTGGACGACTGCCGGGCAAGGGTAAAATTCTTTTGACAATTGGGGATAATAGACAAATACTTAATAGATACGTTGCAAGGATAAGTCTAGATTTTCTATAGGCAGAAGTGAATCTCTTCATTTCTGGAGGGGCTAGGTTTTTCGCAAATGGAGAAGAGCTACTATCAGATTCTGGGAGTTTCGGAAGAGGCGCCGGAAAAGGAGATCAAGCGGGTTTATCATAATCTGGCGCGGAAGCTTCACCCGGATAAGGCCGCCTCTCCCGAAGAGACAGCGCAGTTTGAGGGCGAGTTCGCCCTGGTTTCCAAAGCGTACAATGTTCTGAAGGATCCAGCCAAACGAGCCGAGTATGACAAGCTATTATCGAAGCTGGGTAAGAAGCGCCAGGTTGTTGAGGCTGAAAAACCGAAGGCCGCTGCCAAGCTGTCAACGGTGGTCACGAGCGAGCGGGCCAGTATTGCTCAGAAGGCCTATGCCAAGGGAATGCAATTGTATAATATGGAAGAGTATGTGCGGGCGATTGACTTTTTCGAAGCTGCGATTAATAACGATGATACCGAGCCCAATTATTACGTCAAATTGGCGCTGGCATTAATGCGCAGCCGCAAGAGCTTCACCCGCGCAGTCGAAGCATGCAAGAAGGCAGTTGAACTGGATCGCTACAACATTGATCTGAAGCTCAATCTGGCAGAGATTTATGAAACTGTGGGTAGTGCCTCAATGGCGAAGCAGGCTTATGAGGATGTGCTGAAATGGGATGCGAGCAATGAGCGGGCTAAGGAGAAGCTAACGCTGCTTGGAGGTACGAAGAGCAAAGGAATTTTGGAAAAGTTTCTTAGTAAATTCAAGAAGAAATAATCCATGGCACGAACAATCGGCATAGATCTAGGCACAACAAACTCTGTCGTGGCGTTTCTTGAGCACGACCGCGCAGAGGTAATCCCCAATCCAGAGGGAAGTAAAACTACGCCCTCAGTGGTGTTTTTTAAAGAGGACGGCGAGGTCATTGTTGGCGAGCTGGCCAAGCGGCAGGTCGTTAGCCATTCGCGCCATATCATCCGATCCGTGAAGCGCCTTATGGGCCAGCGCTATAGTCAACTGAAGGATAATCTGGACAAGTTTCCGTTCGAGATAGTACTGGGTGAGGACGACCGCATCTTGATTGATGTTGGCTCAAAGCGAGTGTCGCCAGAGGAGGTTTCCGCAGAGGTTCTGAAGAAGATGAAGGCCACAGCAGAAGGTTTTCTGGGAGAAGTTATTAACGAGGCGGTTATAACGGTACCTGCGTATTTTAACGATAACCAGCGCCAGGCAACCAAGAAAGCAGCCGAGTTAGCCGGGCTGCAGGTGATGCGGATTATTAACGAGCCAACCGCAGCTTCGCTCGCCTACGGGTTGCGAAAGGAGAAGAACGAAAAGATTTCAGTGTTCGATTTTGGCGGGGGCACGTTTGACATTTCGATTCTGGAATTGAGTGAAGATATCTTTGAGGTTCGCAGCACGAATGGCGATACGCACCTTGGCGGTGACGATATTGATGCGATCTTATATGACTACATTCGCCAGCGGATCCAGGACGTCAACGGAATAGATGTTCAGCAGGACGTACAGGCTGTGCAACGGGTATGGGAATGCGCGGAGAAAGTGAAGTGCGAGCTGTCCACGCTAAAAAAGACGACCATCAGTCTACCCTTCATTGTAGCAGATGAGTCAGGTCCAAAGCATTTTGCGGAGGAGCTGTCGCGGGAGCAGTTCACGGAGCTCATTCAGCCGATACTTGAGCGCCTGATTCCGCCTTGCCGCCGTGCTCTTATAGACGCCAAACTCTCAACAACTGACATGACGACGGTGTTGCTCATCGGTGGCTCAACACGCATTCCTGCCGTGCAGGAGATGGTTAAAGACTTCTTTGGCAAGACGCCGTGCAAAAGCGTCAATGCTGACGAAGCAGTGGCGATTGGCGCAGCCATCCAGAGCGGAGTGATATCGGGTGCATTGCAGGAGGTGTTGTTGCTGGATGTGACACCCTTGTCGCTGGGTATTGAGTTGCAGGGCGGAATTGCCTCGGTACTCATTCCACGTAATAGCAACATCCCCACAACTGCGACCAAGCGTTTTACCACGGTCTCTGACAATCAGACAGCTGTTCGGATCCACGTGCTACAAGGCGAGCGGAAGAAAGCCAGCGAGAACCGCACATTGGCGTATTTTCGCCTTATAGATATTGCGTCTGCACCGAAAGAAGTCCCGGAGATTGAGGTGAAGTTTCACATTGACGCCAACGGCATATTGAATGTTTCGGCAACCGATTTGACGTCCGGCAGCATGAAAGAGGTTAAGGTGGAGGCGCACCAGCAGGTCACGGAGGCTGGGATTGATCAGATTGTCCGTGAAGCCGAGGAAAAGACTGAAGAAGACCGGATGTTTGTCGAGCAAGCACGTAAAAAGACACGCGCTGAAAAGGTCTACTCCATGCTCTCTTCCTTTATAGAATCCGAAGGTGCTAAGCTCCCGGAGGAGGATCTGGATGAGATTAAAGAGGCGATGATTAAACTGGATTTTGCCATACAGCAGAATGATTATGAAGAGATGGGGAAGGCGGAAAAGATCTTGCTGGAACTGGGCGAGAAATACTCGGAGCTTTTTTATATCTACAAAGTCTCCGGGATGTAGGCCAACGAGGAAATCACTATCTGGGTGAGGACGACTTCGGACTGGGAGGAGAAAAAAACACTTGCGCTACGCCTGGAGGGGTGCTATAAAGAGATTGTTTAAATAAAAGCAATCTGAGAGAAGGGATCATGAGAAAAATGAAGGTCTGTTTCCATGTGATAGTGTTAGCATTGCTTGCGGCAATGCCACTGGCCACGGCACAAACAACGCTCGATATTCAGGGATTCCGCTACGAGGAAAAGGTCATCGAAGGATCGGATAGCGTCGAGCGGGTTCAATATCCGCTTGCTGAAAAGGAGCGCCTCGACCAGGAGGCCATTCAAAAGATTCTTGAAGCACCACAGCAGGGGCCAGGACAGGGATCTGGCCAGATGCCCCTGTACATGATGGAAGAACAAGCACAGGCACAGCCGAGACTGCAGGTACAGCAGGGACAGGACCCACAGGCTGTGGCTGCCTGGACTTACTTCTGGGAACAGCTGAAATTATGGCAGCTCTATATTGAGGACCGTATCTTCTACCGCAATCTGGCCGTAAAGGCGGGGGATATGATTAACTTTGAAGATCCAGGCGGATTGCCAACGCAACTTACGGGTCTACTTTTGGCTTTCTATGAACAGGCGGGTGAAGTTGATGAGGAAAAGCACGAAGAGACCCTGGCATATCAACAGCGTCTGGTCAACCGTGCTAATTTGCGCGAAGCCTACAATGCCTGGCTGGAAGGCCAGAAAGAGCTGGTTCTTGAATTTTCCGGACAATGGTTAAAGAAAATGCGCGGCGAGGAAGTTACCATTGATGGTAACCTCTACCTTATTTCGTCCGAGCCCTTGCGTCGTGTTCCTCGAAATGCAGTCAATATCATCACAAACAAGCTGACTCCGTACGATATTGTGAACGAGGACGGCACATTGAAATCCTATTCTCCCGAATAGAGCCGCGGTAGCCCTAGCGGCTCTCGACCCGCAACATCCAACACCCCTGCTTCCGCGTCAATCCACAGCATTTTCACCTTGGCGGCCGAGTCGGTTTCTATGCGCATGAATTGTCCGCAGCACCAGAGAGAAACAGAGATAAAGATTAGCGAAGAAACGAGCGAATCTTAAGGATTGACTGTCGCATTCTGGTCATAGGAAGGCGTACGATACAACCAAGCTGACGTTGGCCATGTTACCGCCAGCATGCAAAGCATGTGAAGAAAGGTGAAAAATGTCAGATGGTGGAACAGGCTTCTAGCCTGTTATTACCAGTAGCTGGAAAGGAACCGCAGGCAAGGATGCCTGCGCCACCATTTGTAAATTGTCCCGCGCTGCTGTCTGCACAACACAGAACTGGTAAACCGGAAAAACCTCGCAAACCAAGGAACTGAGAATATTAGATCAGGCTGGCGACCATGTCACCGACCTCTGTAGTTGAATAGCCCATCTTTCCTGCAGCGAGGCTTTTCAATTTTTCAGCCGTGACCTTCATTACCGCCTGCTCAATAGCGCCTGCGGCGTCCTCTTCGCCGAGGGCTTCCAGCATCATTGCCCCGGCGCAGATCGCTGCAAGTGGATTAATCACGTTTTTCCCGGTGTATCTTGGGGCCGACCCTCCAATGGGCTCAAACATTGACACTCCCTCAGGATTGATATTTCCACCAGCGGCGATACCCATGCCCCCCTGGATCATTGCACCAAGATCAGTGATGATGTCGCCGAACATGTTGTCGGTCACAATCACGTCGAACCACTCGGGGTTCTTAATCATCCACATGCAGGTTGCATCCACATGGGCATATTCACGTTTTACATCGGAGAAGTCGCGCTCGCCGATTTCGTGAAACGCACGTTCCCACAGGTCAAAGGCGTAGGTTAAAACATTTGTCTTGCCGCAGAGCGTAAGTGTGCGGGCCTTATTGCGCTTGCGCGTCGTCTCGAACGCGTAGCGCAGACAGCGCTCCACGCCTTTGCGGGTATTGATGGAGGTTTGGATGGCAACTTCGTCGGGCGTGCCTTTTTTCAAGAAGCCTCCGGATCCCGAGTAAAGGCCCTCGGTATTCTCCCGTACTACCACGAAGTCAATCTCCTCAGGGCCTTTGTCCTTTATCGGTGTCCAGACTCCGGGATAAAGCTTCACGGGCCGCAGGTTGATATACTGGTCAAGGGCAAATCGCAGGTTAAGCAGGATGCCTTTTTCCAGAATGCCTGGTTTTACGTCGGGATGGCCGATTGCGCCCAGATATATGGCATCCATTTGTTTGATTTCCTCCAGACCGCTCTCAGGCAAGACTTCACCTGTGCGTTTGTAGCGCTCACCACCAAAGTCGTATTCTGTGGTCTCGAGCGTGAGGTCAAACTTTTGGGCAGCGGCTCGCAGTACCTTCAATCCTTCCCGAACAACCTCAGGCCCGGTGCCGTCACCTGCAATCACAGCGATGCGGTAAGTCTTTCCCATTGATCAAATCCTTTCGTTCGATGTGATGTAGGGGCAGTTCGTGAACTGCCCCTACCGGTTTTCGTCAGCTCGAAGAAGTCAAGCTCGGTCAGTATTCATTGGCAAAAATGCTCGACCGAGCTTGTAGGGAGAAAATGCAAGGAATGTCAACGCTTTTTTGGTGTGGATTCTGACTTAGTGTTGCAGCGTGTCGTGGCCTATTTTTATTAATTAGCCTGAGGCTCATTAAAGAGTGCCACAGAGACTCAGAGGCACAGAGATCTTTGAAGATGCAAAAACTGTAAAATTAAAATCGAAAATATCAAATTTTAAATTTGCATTTTGCAATTTACAGTTTGCAATTTAATACTGTGTGTCTTAGTGCCTCAGTGGCTTTATTACGCGCACTCACAAATTTCATTCAACGTACAAAAGCACAAAGGTGCTCTCGCATGTCATGCGGACTGCTTTGTATAATTGAGCAGGCCGCCGGCCATCAGAATGGCGCGCTGACGCTCGCTGAAGGGATTCTGCATGAGATACTCGCGTCCTTTAGTGGTGTTGTTGACGAGAATCGGCTTGCCTGCCTGGAGCTCTTGCTTCACGTTTGGCAATTCGAGCCGGTCGCCCGGCGATATCGTGTCATAGTCTGCGGGCACTTTGAATTGGAGCGGCAGGATGCCGAAATTAATAAGATTTGCCTGGTGGATACGCGCGAACGACTTTACCATGACCGCTTTAATTCCAAGATACATAGGTCCAAGGGCTGCATGCTCGCGGCTGGAGCCTTGGCCGTAATTTTCGCCTCCCACCACAAAGCCCCCACCAGCGGCTTTTGCACGGCTGGCAAATTGCGCATCAACAACCGAGAAGACGTATTCGGAGATCGCCGGGATGTTCGAACGCAGAGGCAGGATCTTCGCGCCAGCAGGCATGATATGATCCGTAGTGATGTTATCTTCCACCTGCAATAGCACCGAGCTGGACAAGGCATCAGGCAGGGGCTCGTTTATGGGCAAAGGTTTGATATTGGGTCCGCGAATAATTTTTACCTTATCGGGCCGCCTGGAGGGAGGAAGAATCATCGAGTCGTCAATGATGAACCGGACAGGCTCCTTAATGCGCACGCTTGCACCGAGTTTGCGTGGGTCAGTGATTTCGCCGTAAATGGCTGCTGCCACGGCAGTCTCCGGGCTGCAAAGATAGACCTGGGCACTCTTTGTTCCAGAGCGTCCGAGAAAGTTGCGGTTGAACGTGCGCAGCGATACCGCGTCGGAGGGTGGAGCCTGGCCCATGCCAATACACGGGCCGCACGTACATTCAAGCACGCGAGCGCCCGCACTGATAATATCCGTTAGCGCGCCATTGGCTGTAATGTTCTGGAGAACCTGCTTTGATCCGGGCGAAATGCAGAGACTGACATCTTTGTGGACGCTGCGTCTCCGCAACACGCGCGCTACCGTCATCAGGTCTGTATAGGATGAGTTCGTGCAGCTGCCGATTGCCACCTGCTGCACCTTGGTGCCGCGCAACTTCTTCACTTCGATGACATTATCTGGGGAATGTGGTTGGGCAATGAGGGGCTCTATTTTTGAGAGGTCGAGTTCGATCACTTCGTCGTAAACCGCATCTGGATCAGCTTCGAGAAGCTTCCAGTCTTTGGGCCGCTTTTGCAGTTTGAGGAATTCGCGCGTGACCTCGTCGCTCGGAAAGATCGAAGTTGTGGCTCCGAGCTCCGCACCCATGTTTGTAATAGTTGCGCGCTGGGGCACACTGAGCGACTTGAGGCCAGGGCCGGCATACTCGATGATTTTCCCAACGCCACCTTTCACAGTGAGTCGCCGGAGCAGCTCGAGAATCACGTCCTTCGCGCTCACCCATGGGCTGAGTTTGCCGGTGAGCACGACCTGACAAATTTTCGGCATTGCCAGATGAAAGGCGCCGCCACCCATAGCTACGGCGACATCCAGGCCGCCAGCACCAATGGCGATCATGCCAAGGCCACCAGCGGTTGGCGTATGACTGTCGGACCCGAGCAGGGTTTGTCCCGGCATGCCAAAGCGCTCAAGATGCACCTGATGGCAAATGCCATTACCCGGCCGCGAAAAGTAAATTCCGTATTTGGCGGCAACAGATTGCAGATAGCGGTGGTCATCCGCGTTCTCAAAACCCGTCTGCAAGGTATTGTGGTCTACATAGCTGACCGATCGTTTGGTTTTGACTTTCGGGATTCCCAGGGCTTCGAACTGAAGGTAAGCCATTGTGCCCGTGGCATCCTGGGTAAGAGTCTGGTCAATCCGAATAGCGATTTCATTGCCAGGCACAAGAGTGCCGGAGACGAGATGCTTTTTGAGAATTTTATGCGCAAGTGTAAGCCCCATGGTATTAGCTCCTTTCAGCTGACAACTCCTGTAGCGGTCGCATTTATGCGACAATGGCTGCTAATTGTCGGACGGCATAACAATTCATGACCTGTGCGGCTCAGACGCAACCGCCCCTACGTTTTTGTCAATCCGCAGCTTTTTAATTTACGGTGTTAAGAAAGGAAGTCAACAGCTTATTTCTTGCTCAGACGGCTTGCAGGGTATCTGTGGGAGATGTTTTCTTGCTCAGAACTATTATTCCAAATTTTGAGGTTGAGTTTAAAGAAAGTGACAAGATAATGATGCAAAACACAGAAAAACCTTTGCTTAGAAAGCAGGAGGCTTTATCTGAAAAGAAGGACAAAAAAGGGCAAGAATTATTAGACAGGATGAACAGGATTAACAGGATAAAGAAATGTAAAGAATCCCGTCAATCCCTGATAAATCCTATTGATCCTGTAAATCTTGTAAATCTTGTAAATCCTGTCCAAAAAAAATTAAAAAGAAGCACAAACAATGAGAAAACAGATTTATAATTATTAGATAGGATGAACATGATTGACAGGATAAAAAAAATGTAAAGAATCCCGTCAATCCCTGATAAATCCTATTGATCCAGTAAATCCTGTCCCCAAAATTAAAAACTGCATTCGGAATTTAAAAAAGAAGAAATCCTTCTTTAACACAAAATCTGGAATTATTATAGTTAGGAATGATTGTAGGGGCGTTAAATTTAACGCCCCTACGCATTGGAAGGAACATTTGTCATCGCGGCCGGGGTTTACCCATCGTGCGAATATTATGGCCAATGCATATGTAGGGGCAGACCTGCGTGTCTGCCCTGGATGTTTCTGCTTTCTAAAAAGGGCGACCCGCCGCGGCGGGTCACCCCTACAGCTTATACCGTGCCACTTGCATATCTTTCACGACATGCGTAGTAGCTTTTCTTTTCAGCGAGATTATTATAGATTGTAGGGGCGTATTGCAATACGCCCCTACGCATTGGAAGGAACATTTGTCATAGCGGCAAGGGTTTACCCATCGTGCGAATATTATGGCCAACCCATATGTAGGGGCAGACCTGCGTGTCTGCCCTGGATGTTTCTAAAAAGGGCGAACACACCCGCCGCGGCGGGTCGCCCCTACAAGGATGAATAATCCTCGATACTGCTGCCCTGTAATGTAGGGGCGTTAAATTTAACGCCCCTACCTGGTGGTCCGCCATATGCGAGTCATGGTAAGGCTGGTAGTGAAAGGGTCTCGATTATTGCCCGGTCGAGGATGAGTGAGGCTTCAGCTGCATCGTCGGGATTGAAGTTGAGTATGTCAAAGGAGATGAGCAAGTCTTGGCCAACACAGTTCGCTGGAGGCAAGAAGTAAAGCCTGTCGTATGTCGTATTCGTGGTACCGGGGGAATTTGCCCCGTCGCCGGCGCTTGCAATGCCGAACATGCGCGAAGCTTGCAGATTCCCGGCGTTGAACCGCAGGCGCATCTCAGGGACCACCACAGGGTTGGTCACGTCTGTCCGCACTTCAAATGTCCCGCGATAGAGCTTATCCGCGTCAATCGTTATATCCGCCGGATCGTTCCCCCAAAAGCCAAACGTATTCGTGTTCGTTGTTGTCCGCAGCTCAAGCGCGCTGCCAATATGGTTGTACTCCGGAGAAGTAAAGACTATTGGTGCACCACCGCTTGTCCAGCCCTCTGCGCCGGTATCGAATGTGTAGTCCTGAACCATTGTTGTCACTGGGAGCGACGCTAGCGGGAACCGATCAACAGAGACTGTGTCCAATGCAAGCTCAGCCATTGCTGCATCGAATGGATTGAAGTTAAGAAGGTCAAACGCAAGCATAGCAGCGGTATCATTTGCTGGTGGCACGAAGTAGAGATCATAATCCGTTCCCGATGGCATTGGAGAAGAATCACCCATACCTGCACTCTCGATTGAGAGGACATCGTACTGCTGCAGGTTCAATGAGTTTGCACGAAGCCGTATCTGAGGAACAAGCGATTGATCTGTAATATCGGTCGATATGTTGAAACGTGCCCTATAGAGATATCCCCGGCCAATGGGAATGGCATTTTCTGGGCTCTGCCAGAAGCCAAAAGTGTTGGTATTAGTCTGAGAAACAATCATCAGGTTGCCAGCCTCAAAGCGCCACTCTGGAGATGAGAAGATTGCTGCCGACCCGTGCGTCCAGCCTTCTTCAGAGTCAGTAAAATCGTAGTTTATGGATCCAATAAATTCATCAGCACCAATATCGAAGTCCGAGCCATCGCCACGAAGCTCGCTTGTGCCATCCCAGGGTCTGGGGTCGCCTTCGAAGTCCTGAGTTAAGTTGTCGATATAACAAGCCGCGTCTACACAAGGTGAGTTCGGTTTCAGATGGAAATTGCCGTTGGAGGGGTCAATTAATTGAGGATTAAAGGAGATATTGCCGCTAGTACTACCTGTCCAATCTTGGATGCAAGAATAAGAAAGTGAGGCGCAAGCCAAAAGTTGAGCACCTGATGGTGCGGTATTTTGCCAGATAATGCAGTTTTTGATGGTCCCCCAGCAATACATCAGCCCTCCGCCTTGGGAATCTGCCGAATTATCCCAGATAGTATTGTTCAGTATGGTACCGTCGCAGCTTGAAATGCCGCCGCCATAGCCACTCGCGCCATAGCCACTCGCATTGTTTTCTGAGATGGTATTGTTCTGGATAGTGCCGTTGCAACTGGAAATCCCGCCTCCAAATCGAGCCGAATTAGCTGATATGGTATTGTTCTGTACGGTGCCATCGCACCCTATAAGTCCCCCGCCCACACTTTCAGTTGAGTTGCCCGAGATGGTATTGTTCTGAATGGTACCGTCGCAGCTTGAAATGCCGCCGCCATAGACACTGGCATAGTTTTCTGAGATGCTATTATTCTCAATGAGGTCGGTACACTCATATAGCCCTCCTCCACTGGCCAGATATCCAATGGCTGAGTTGCCCGAGATAGTATTGTTCTGTACAGTTCCATGGCAACCGTTGAGCCCGCCGCCCAGCACAGCCGAGTTGCCTGAAATGATATTGTTCTGAACGATGCCGCAATCGTAGAGTCCGCCGCCACAAAAGGCTGAATTCTCCGAGATTGTATTGTAATGGATGGTCCCGTTGCAATAATTGAGCCCGCCGCCATACCCAGCCGAGTTGCCCAAAATGATATTGTTTTGGATCCCATAGTGGCATCCGTAAAGCCCACCACCATATTCAGCTGTATTGCCCGAGATGGTATTGTTCTGGATAAGATCGCACCCGTAGAGTCCGCCGCCATATTCAGCCCCATTGCCCTCAATGGTATTGCTCCGGACGGTATTGCACCTGGAGAGCCCACCGCCAAATTCAGCCAAGTTGTTAGAGATAATATTGTTCTCGATAATCTCACAATAATCGAGCCCGCCGCCATACCCAGCCGAGTTGCCCTCAATGGTATTGTTCTGAATAATGCCGTAGCTGTTGTGTACTCCCCCGCCGTTATTGTTAGTGGAGTTGCCCGAGATGGTATTGTTTCGAATTGTGCCATTGCACCTATTGAGACCCGCGCCGTCTCTATTCGCCCGGTTGCCCGAGATTATGTTGTTCAGGATGGTACCGTCGCAGCTATCGAGCCCACCGCCATCCGTATCAGCCGAGTTGTCCTCAATGGTGTTGTTCTGTATGATGCCGTCGCAGTCATAAAGGCCACCGCCATAATAGTGAGCCGAGTTGCCTGAGATGATATTGTTTTGTATAGTAGCCATGGTGCCGTTGCCATTAATGCCACCGCCACGCAAAGCGTAACCGTTGGTAATGGTCAAGCCGGAGAGAACACAGGTGGTCAGTTCAGTTCCAGAGAACGTGACATTGGCATCAATGATGGTGCTGGCAACAATGCTAGGGTCCATAGGGTCACTAGAACGTAGGATTATGTTTTTGCCCAGGAAATGGATGTTCTCATCGTAAGTGCCTGGGGAGACGATGATTTCACATCCATCTATAGCGGCATCAATCGCCGTCTGAATATTTGGACACATGCTTGGTACAGTAATTATTTCTGGAACAAAAGGGGAAAAAGATGTTGGATCAGACCACTCGCTCCAGTAACCATGGTTGTCTCTATGTTTAACCCGCCAGTAATACTCTTTGAAAAGCATTAGATTCTCAGAGAGAGTAATTATTGTCAGATTTGAGAAATCCGTGCCGCTATCATACTCGGGGCTGGAAAAATCGCTGTTATTATCAATCTGCCAGTGAGTGGCGGTATGAAAGTCGCCAGTATCCGGATCTGAAAAAGCGGAACTTTCAAGGGTGGGGCGAAAGGGAACTCCGGCTTCTCCATTGGCTGGGGATAGGTTTATCGGCTTATGTGGTCGATGGTTAGCCAAGATTGCCGTGAATTCGTCTGCACCAATGTCATAATCAGAGCCGTCTCCGCGCGGTTCGACAGAGCCGTCAAATCCTCTTGGGTCGCCCTCAAAGTCGTTAGGTAAATCATTAATTATGCAACCGGCATCAATGCAAGGAGAACCGTAATCAAGATGGAAATCGCCATTACCGGGGTCAACTAACAGCGGGACGTCCGCTATATTCCCGGTTCCACCGCCGGTCCAATCCTGGATGCAAGAATAGGAAGGTGTGACGCAATCATAGAGTTGAGCACCTGTGAGCGCAGTATTCTGCCATATAATGCAGTTTCTAATGGTGCCCTGGCACCTGTAGAGTCCGCCTCCATCTGGAGCTGAGTTCCCCCAAATGGTATTGTTCTGAATGATAGCGTTGCAGCCTGAAATGCCGCCGCCATGGACACGACCCGAGTTGCTTGTTATAAGATTATTCTGGATGGTGCCAAGACATCCGGCAAGTCCACCGCCCCACCTACCCCTGTTGCCTGATATGGTGTTGTTTTGAATAATCGCGTCGCACTGGTAAAGCCCACCGCCATCAACTATCTCTTCGAAAGTAGAATTGTTTGTAATAGTGTTGTTCTTTATGATGCCGTTGCAATATGCGAGGCCGCCTCCAGAATTGCCCGTTATTGTATTGTTCTGGATAGTACCGTCGCACCCAGAGAGCCCGCCTCCCCACCTAGAGGCCAAGTTCATTGAGATGGTGTTGTTCTGTACGGTGCCGTCGCACCCATAAAGTCCGCCTCCATAAATGGAGGCTGAGTTCCCAGTGATAGTATTGCTCTGGATGGTATCATAGCAATCGTAGAGTCCGCCGCCATATTGAGCCGAGTTCCCAGTGATAGTATTGTTCAGGATGGTTGTGTTACAGTAGTTAAGCCCGCCACCATAAATAGAAGCCGAGTTGTCGCTAATACTATTGTTTTGTATGACGCCGCCGCAATTGTAGAGCCCGCCACCATAAGTAGCTAGGTTTCCTGAGATGCTATTGTTCCGAATGGTGCCTTCGCAATCTGCAAGCCCTCCACCATGAGTAGCTAGGTTTCCTGAGATGGTATTGTTCTGGATAGCGCCAGTGCATCCGTAGAGCCCACCACCGAGTGCAATATCGATGCTATAATGAGCAGTATTTGTGGTGATGTTGTTTTTGTGTATAGTAGCCAAGGTCCCATTTCCGCAAATACCTCCACCCTGTCTAGCGTAACCGTTAGTGATGGTAAAGCCAGAGAGAACACAGGTTGCGTTCTCCGTACCAGAGAATGTAACAACCGAGCCAGCATGGTTGCCATTGATGATAGTGCCTGCGACTACTGAAGAGTTGGTTGGGTCAGTTGAGCGAAGGATAATATTCTTGCCAAGGAAATGGACGTTCTCATAGTAGGTAGCGGGGGACACGATGATTTCACAGCCATCGGTAGCGGCATCGATTGCAGACTGGATCGTAGAATGGCCCTGCGGCACGTATATTACACACGTGCTCGTGCAGCTTCCCATGATAGAAAATGGGGAGTTGGAAAAGTCCCAAGGATCTCCATCAATTGCATCGGAAATGCCAATATAGTATTTATCGCCAATGGGTAAATCGCAATCTACAGACCATACAAATGAGCCGTCATTTGGTGTACTTGCACTAATTGCACGCAAGAAATTCTCAGGAGATGTCCCGTCTTTATATAGATGCATAGCTACGTTTGGACAATCAGATAGGTCACCACAAAGCTCCCATGATATCGGATAATCCAACCCTTTGAGCCAAACATCTCCGCCGTTTGGATATGTTACGTCAAGACCCGGAACGATCGCAAAGTAATTGTCAGAAAAATCCCACGGTTCACCATCTGGATACTCTGAAATGCCCACCTTATAGTCCGACCCCTCCCACAGGTCGCAGGGAATGGTCCAAATGTACGAACCGTTGTCCGGGGGGATATCGTTCACAATGACCATGAGCATATTCTCAGGATCTGTACCGCCCTTGTACAAATGGATCTGGATACTACCAACAGTCCCCCTCGTTGCCCATTCAATCTCCGCCTGCTTTCCCATTACCCATGTTTGGCCGCCGTTAGGCTGTACAACGTTTAGTGGGTTTGGCAAATCAGGTGTCCAACCTATCGGCCAACGCCAACCCAGCAGATCACTCTGATAGAGTGAGATACTTTCGTATCTAATGCCGTCCGTCCAAGCATGCCACATCCTTCCGTCACCTGTAGAAAGGCCTACGTGTCCGGCTGAGTGCATAGTTTCGCCAAAGAACACGAGCGCCCCCCGAGGCGGATCTCCCGTGTTGTGCCGCAAGCCAAAGGTGCTATCGTTTGTGTTCCATGCATCGATAGCCCGTGCATATCCAGCTGGGCTGCGGAGATAGCAATGACCAACAAAATGGAGGCACCACCCAGCCCAGGGACGATTGTCGTGACATTCGTCCTCGTTATCCCCAACACCTTGTGCCTCCGCCCACGCTATTGCACCTTCTACTGTATTCTGACCCGTCGAACTCCCACAATCTGTGGCACTAGCCGTCCCAGCCCAGCCGGCCAATAAACCCATAACCAAACCTCTAATTAGAAACCGATACCTAACACGATTTTTCATCCTTCCATTTTCCTCTCTTTTTCTCTAAGTTTGCGGTGGATATTCCATTGAACCTGCCTTAGATGGCATTAAAGCAGGACGATTCTTTACTAGAATTCAAACCTGACCGCATTTAGTATTTCACAGATTCCCAAGTAAAGCAGGTTCATATTATCAGCCATTTCTTCAGTATTGGGGCACGCTTCAAGAGCGTTATTAAGCCAAACATTAAGCTGGTTATTTTCCCCGGTTACCTCATTGTATCACATTTGTGCTCCTAGTTTAAAGCCATATGATTCTCCTAGTCATTAAAAATTTAGAAAATTTATGTGACAAATGTCAAGCTAAATTGCTGGCCGTCCGGATCGAAATTGAATGCCATCGTTTCTCGCTCAATCAACATGTTCGTTATCACGATATTTTTTGAGCTTGAACTTTTGTACCCGATGCGCAGAAATACCTAGCCGAGAGATTATTCTTGAAAACGATATTCTCAGTCCGTATGGTTCTTGCCACATGGGTTTTTTAAGACGAAAGGATTGAACCATGGAGCGGACGTTTGCCAAGACACGGGAAGACCTGGAAGAGATCGCTGATGTGATGTCGAAGGTCTATACACGCCGCAGCTATTTTGACCTCTATAAAACTCGCATGGACTACCAGACCAAGGATCCGTACTACAAGCCCGAGCATTCGTTTATCATTAAGGTGGATGGTAAAATCGTTAGTCACGTGAGTATCATTGAGAAGTACATGCGCGTGGGCAGCGCGGTGGTAAAAGTTGCGGGAATTGGGGATGTCTATACGCTGGCTGAGCACCGCAAAAAGAACTATTCGCGGATGCTGATGGAGGATGCGCTGGCCTACATGCGTGAGCATCACTACCCGTTGTCAATGTTGTACGGGATTCAGTATTTCTATCACAAGTTCGGCTATATCGAGGCGCTTAATGAGTACTGGACTGCGATTTCTACGCGTCATCTTCGTGCGTACAAGCCCGTGCTGACGGTGCGACCATTTCGCGCAGAGGATACTCCCACGCTGAACAGGCTCTACAACGAGGCGTTTTCAAAGAAGACCTGTTCGATGCGGCGGGAAGAGGCGCATTGGTATCGCATTGGGGATCCGAAGTCCACGATTGTTGTTACGGATGGGGACGTGGTGAAGGGCTATGCGATTTTCGACCTTGCGCAGCGTGAGAGGATTGTTGTGAGCGAGGCAGTGGCGCAAGAGCCGAAAGCTGCGGATACGCTGCTGGCAGAAATGGGGCGCCGCGCGGTTGAAGCTCTAATCCCCGAGGTGGAGCTCCATATGGCACCCGACTGCGCATTTGTCGAGCGATGCCAGGCGATCGGGGTTAAGAATACCATTCTTGTGCCGTATGAAGGTTTTGGTCAGGGTATGCTGCGGATAATGAACCTGCTGGAGCTTCTGCAATGCATACAGGACGAGTTAAGCAGTCGTCTGGCGAATTCGTACTTCGCGCGGCATGATGCCGAATTCCAGCTGGTAACGGATGCTGGTAGCGCGACGGTGACAATCCAAAATGCGTGCGTGACGGTAAGCGAAGCGGCAGGGCAGGTAGACATTGAGCGGCTTGAGGTGTCCCAGAACCTCCTCGTGCGCTCGATTGTGGGCTTCTGGACGATTTCATTGTTACTCGAGCGGGCAGATGCGCAAGTGGGGGATCTCTTGCGCGAAGTGCTGGAGGTGCTCTTCCCTCTCGATCATCCCTTTACGTCTCCCATGGATTATTTTTAGGGTATATAGATAACCACAACGGCACGACGTGTAGGGGCAGGTTTGAACCCAGGTTTTGCATTAGAAAATATTTCTCTGTTGCGAGGAGGACCCTTTCGAAAAAGGGTCTCCCCTCGCGCTCCCCTCCTAAACCTTTCTTTACGGGCGATTTCATCCGCCTTCGCCAGGCTTCGGCGGATGAAATCGCTCATACTTATCGCCTTATCTTTTTGTGACCTAATGAAAATACATTCCAGCAGCCCCTTGTGGTTCTTTCTGTTTAACGCGCCGCCGGATTTACAGCGCAATAATTAGTTCATTCACCAGGTGGACAGTGAGGGTGAGGGGCAGGATAACCGGAATGCGGGTGAGGCGGGCTACGTATGTTTGTACCTCAGGCGCATACCCGAAACAATCCAGCACAATAAGATCAACGTTCCGGTCGCGCAAGGTAACCGCAGCGTCGTGGAACCGCATCGTACCTTCGCCGAATGGAGCGGTCGCGGCAATCTCGAGCTCAAGTCGAGTATGTTCCCAGACGCTGCGTGCCAGCTGGAGCTGATTCTGGTCTGCCACAATCACGCCGAGGCGTCCGCGGGGGAGAATCGCGGGCACGAGTGAGTGAAGTAGCGCGTAAGGAGCCAGCACAATCGCGCGACTCGTAAACGTGCAGTCAATCCACGTGCAGGCCGGGATAAGCACCTTGCATCCCTCGTTCTCCAGCCGATCTATGCAGTACTGCATATGTTTCATCACATCGTCTTTATCAATCTGAATAGGAGTGCCATCGCGCGTGGCAGTGACAAGCGGACATGACTTATCAGGGCGAGAGGAAAGTGCGTGGAGTTCGTCCGTGGTCAGCTCATCAAGAACGCCGCGTTCGATAATTTCCACCTCATGGGTGAGGAGCCCTCGCAGTGTCTTGACGAGTGCAGGGCGTGGCGATTGGCCAATGAGAATAAGACCGATTTTCGCAGTCATGCCTTCTCCTCTGGAAATACGTAAGGGATGAGCGAGATGCCCAGGGCCTGTTCGGCAGCGGCAAACAGGGTACGGTCGTGCATTCCGGCACCAAGTATCAGGTTCTGCTTCGGCGCGGTTGCCAGAAGAATGGTCTGACCGGTTTCCAGCTCAGCGCTGGTCAAGGGTAAGCCGCTCTGGCCGTCAATTGTGATGATGAGGTCAGGAAATGTAGCCACGCGAACGCCGTCTTTGTCTAATGCCATGTACTCGTTCCAGACGGTTAACGTGTACGAGCTGGCAGATCCTGTAAGTTGCGCGATGCCGAGGTCAAAGCCTTTTTGGGTGGAGAGCCGGATGGTGCTGACGCAAGCCTCGTCTCGCAGCTCGCCTTGCAGCACGTTGCACAGGGCGATGGCGACGGCTCGAGCGCCTTGGGGCAGCGCTGTCTGAACGGCGTTTCCTACTTTGACGGCGTGTGAAATTGCTCCGAGTGCGCCGTGGGATTTGGCGTAGCTCGCTGGAACGGGATTGCGGGCAACCGCGAGCATTCCGCCTGCCAGAGTAGATGCCATGCGAACAATCTGTGCGGTCTGCTCAAGACTTCCTTTCACCGCGATTTCAATGTGCTTCCGCCTTGCCGGGTTGCCTCCTGCTGCGGCCTGTAGCGACACGTAATCGCCCTGATGATGAAGACCCATGCTGCCCATAAGGCTGGTGGGATGTGCACGGCCATTGCAGGCCGCATCGAGAAGCGGGATGCCGAGAACCGCAGATTGTATCCAGCCGTTGACTGTAGCCCAGCCACCGTTTTCATTCGTGATGAGCGCGGCGAGCGTTTTACCCGCCAGGTCTTGCAGGCTCTGAATAGTGCGAACGTAGTCGTCTGGTGCAACGAAGGCATCGCGTTGGCTCGGGGCGCCCACCACAGCGACCGTAGCGACGAGTTCGTCATCCGCAAGATCGTCAATCGTGCAAAGGCGGGGAGTGCCGCGATCCAAAGCAGCGCGGCCCATTTTCAGTCCTTCACTACGTGCGCCCCCACCGCCACCACCCAGCACTGTTCCGCCAAGAACAGCTGCCTCAAGCAATTGATGGTCAATGTGCATCCCGGTTACCATGCCTGTCGCGCCACCTATTTTCAGCTCAAACTTACATTCTCTATTTGTGTAATCGAGAGGTGAGGCGATGTCAAGACTTGTCGCCCATTAGAAAAATAGGGTACAGTCCACGCGTTCGTTCCTCGCTTGGGACAGTCTCTGATTTTTCTCCGATTTTTCTTCCCCTCATTTCAAATGTGACGGTGCACTAGTTTATACGATTGAAGTGAGGACTGGTTTTTATGTCCAGAAATTTGAATATAAAGATCTCACGCAAAGGCGCAAAGACGCAAAGAAAAGCACACCGTTTAAGATTGCACAATTTGCCGTAATCTCTTGGCGACTTGGCGCCTTTGCGTGAACCAGGATAAAAACCCAGCACTGGCACAAGCAGAGTGAAGCAGAGATGTCCATGTTTTTTGTTCTTCAGGAATAACTACTACAAATGAAAATGACGTGCACTCTGTGTGACTGCGCGAGGGATTCCGCTTGATTTTCTCCCAGTCATTTCTTATTAGGGAAGGGTGATTCGGATGTATGGGCGCTATACGCCATTACTGAATGCAAAATGAAAAGTGCGAATTGAAAAATTAAAAAATGGAATGAAATAATTTTGCAATTTGCATTTAGATATTTCCATTTTTCATTCACGCTTGGGTTAAAGAAGGATGGAGGCCAGCAGTGAAAACAAACGGTAAGGTTCGCCGGTGTCTATTTGCTGTAATGTGTGCTTCAGTATTGGGGAGCACGGTTGTGATGTGTCAGTGCGGAGGCTCCCAGCTGCCGGTGTTGGGCCGCAAAGTGGTGCTGAAGGTAGGTATGCAAGAAGAGCCGAGTACCTTGAATATCCTTAATTATCAGAGCGTCTGGTCAGTTTATGTGCTCGGGCGATTCTATAGGACATTATATGATGAAGGGCCAGTGGATTTTGAGATGGTGCCAATTCTGGCTGAAAGCCTGCCCGAGTACGATGCGGCCACCACCAGCTGCATTGTGCGATTACGGCGTGGGATTACATGGGATGATGGCGTACCGTTTACCGCTGCAGACGTTGTGTTCACAGCGAAGCTGCACTTACAGCTCAAGATTCCGAGTTTGTACTATGCAGCATGGGATTTTATAGATCGGGTCGAGGCGCTCGATGACTACACGGTCAAGTTCGTGCTGAAGACGCCCCGTGCGACGTTTTTCTCGAACACCTTATTGCCGGATAATTATATTCTGCCGCGTCATCGGTGGAGGGCTGTTGTGGAAGACGTCAAGTTCACTGCAGATCCCGTAAATAATTTTCTAGAGTACCAGCCGAATGTGCCGGTTGGGCTTGGGCCGTTTCGGTTTGTTGAATGGCGCAGAGGATCGTATATTAAGGTGGTGAGCAACCCGAAATTTTATGGTCGGGGGCTGAAGGTGAAAGGGCTCGAGTTCGGACCGTTTATAGACGAGATTCTGTACAAAATTTACAGAAATACTGATACTGCGATTCTGGCACTGAAGAAGGGAGACATTGACTATATCTGGTGGCCGATCCAGCCGGGCTATCTTGACGAGTTGAAGGGGCATCCCGACATTGCGGTGACCACGAATCCGGCAAACGGGTGGAAGTTTCTCGCTTTCCATTGCAATCGTGAGCCGTTTAATGACGTGAATTTTCGCCGCGCATGCCACTGGCTGATTGATAAGGATTTTTTGGTGGAGCGGGTGCTGCAGGGGCATGGCCAGCGTGCAGATAATCTCGTGCCGCCAGTGAATAAGTTCTGGCATAATCCTGATGTGCCGGTGATCGGGAAGGGGATGACGAAAGCCGAGCGCTGGCGCGAAGCCAGGGCGATTCTCTCCAATGCGGGTTACTCATGGGTAGTGCCGCCGGAGATACGTGAGGATGGCACCATGACGCCGGGCAAGGAGCTGCGCATGCCGAACGGAAAACCGCTGAAGGCTTTTTCGCTGCTCACACCGACTGCGGACTATGATCCGTTGCGGGCTATGAGCGGGACGTATATTCAGCAATGGTGGAAGGAATTTGGGATTCCAGTGACCGCGGTGCCGACCTCTGTAAACGACATTCTGCGGCGAGCAGACCCAACCGGCGATTTTGATGTCTACATTCTCGGGTGGATTCGTTTGCCTATTGATCCGGAGTATCTGAGCACGCTGTTCACGTCGCGCCAGGCCGTGAAAGACGGCAACAATACGTCGTGCTATCGCAATCCGACTTACGATGCCCTAGCTGCGCAGGCGGATGCGGAAATGGACCGCGAGGCTCGGCGCATGATCATTTTCCGCATGCAGGAAATAATCATGGCCGACATTCCTTATATTCCGCTTTATGCGGAGGATGTGATCGAGGCCTACCGAAAAGACCGGTTTACCGGCTGGGTGAACGAAGCCAATGGCATCGGAAACCCGTGGTCAATCTTGACCATTAAGCCAGTCCAGCCCAGGTAAGCACATCTCGTTCGACTGGGAAGTTCGCGCATGACCTTCTGGCACTATCTCGGACGCAAGCTCTTCCAGCTCGCCCTGACGACGCTTATTATCATGACACTGATTTTCTTTTTGTTCCGCGTGATGCCGGGCGATCCCGTAAAGACAATTATTGACCCGCAAATGCCGCCAGAGGCACGTGCGCAATTGCGGGCCCAATTCGGACTGGACAAACCACCCTTCGTGCAATACCTGATCTTCCTTCAAAATGCAGCTCGCGGAGACTGGGGGGTATCATTTTTTCAGCAAGAGCCTGTGTATCGCATTATTATGCGCAAGCTCCCCAACACCGTGCTGCTTTTTACGAGCGCAGTGGTGCTGGCCTACCTGATCGGGATTCCCATTGGAAAGCGAATAGCGTGGAAGCGTGGCACACCGACTGAAGCGGTAGTGACCTTTGTGGGAATTTTCTTTTACACCACGTTTTTGCCCTGGCTGGCGCTGATCATGATCTGGCTTTTTTCTTATAAGGGAATACCACTGCCGTGGGGTGGTGTTTTACAGCTGCCGCTGCGAGGGATGATGACGCCGGAGATCTGGTCTGATCCGGCTGCAAGTGCGCTGACGAAAGGGCTCGACGTTGCCGTTCATCTTCTTCTTCCGCTCTTTGTGCTCGTGTTGATCTTCTTTGCACGGTTCATGTTGCTCATGAGGAGCAGCATGCTTGACACCCTGGAAGAAGATTACATTGTCACCGCGCGAGCCAAAGGGCTGGAGGATCGTGCGATCATGAATCGGCATGCAGCTCGTAACGCGATGCTGCCGGTAGTAACTGCGATGGCGCTGAGTCTTGCCTTTTCTCTTAATGGTGGAGTACTGACGGAAAAGGTTTTTTCCTGGCCTGGGCTGGGGACGGAGCTGATTGATGCGGTGCTGAAGAATGATTATCCACTGGCGCAGGCAGCGTTCATATTTCTGGCGGTCATAGTGCTGGTGGCGAACCTCATTGCGGATATTCTGTATATTTTTCTTGATCCACGCATTGGGTTTGAGAGCTGAACGTCTGGTGCAGGGGGTACGCGCGATGGCTAGGGAGTTTACGCGACGACTAGGTCGGGTCAGGCGCGAGCTGACAGATGTCTGGCGCGTGTTTCGACGCAACAAGCTTGCCGTCGCTGGGCTCTACATTCTACTGTTCTTTTTGGCGTTGGCAGTAGCCTTTCCATTCTATGCCGCTCGTGAACCAATGTACGAACCATTGACCGGGTATGACCCTGAAATCCTGGGGTCAGATCCGCCGTCGCTCAAGCATCCGCTTGGCACTGATTTTCTCGGGCGCGACATTCTCGGGCAGATCATGAAAGGAAGCCAGCTAGCGTTCGCCGTAGGAATCATTGCTGCCTTAACGTCGGTAGTGATTGGAACCCTGATAGGTCTCATTTCAGGCTATTTTGGCGGGCTGGTGGACTCGGTGCTTATGCGCATGACCGACATTGTGCTCACGCTGCCGAGTATTCCACTTCTTATCATCATTGGCGCGGCTATGGGGAAGCAGAGCATCTGGATAATCGTAATCATTATCGGAGCGCTGGGATGGCCGTCTACCGCGCGGGTGGTGCGGTCGCAAACCCTATCGCTGAAGACGCGGCCGTTTGTGGATGCAGCGCGTGTTGCGGGGTCTGGCCATTCCCGGGTTGTGCTACACCACATTGCGCCCAACGTGCTGCCCCTAGCATTTCTCTACATGACTTTTCTGGTAACCTGGGCGATACTGACAGAAGCAGGCTTGAGCTTTATCGGATTGGGCGACTCATCGCAGGTGAGCTGGGGCATGATGCTTCAGTGGTGCTTCACCTCAGGGCACACGTTTCGGGCATGGTACTGGATTTTGCCGCCTGGACTGTCTATATCGTTGCTAACTCTGGCGTTTTACCTGATTGGGCGGGGATTAGACGAAGTGGTCAATCCGAGACTGCAAGAACGTTAATGAAGGAGCTCAACGTGGTATACCGTTAAGCTTGAAATGAGGGTTGAGTTGTAACATGGGCATATTGCCTATGATACACACGGGCTGGAAGCCCGTGCC
>CAYVXD010000040.1:0-29486 GCA_964454265.1 uncultured Candidatus Sumerlaeota bacterium
CTTCGGCATCTCTCTGGTAAGCTGCGCTTACCAACAGCAAAGCGGTAGCTCCACTACGTTTCGCTGCCGCACTCCCCAAAACCGCTTTTCTAAGACAGCGTGCTTTCATGATTACAAGATATTTTAACGCTAGAGTTCTTGCTTACGGCTTCTCGGGATCAAAAAACGGGCACTTTGAGCTTTTAACGGTCTGGCAGAGAGTTGTATTTATGTTGCGGGTCGGGGAATTATTCGTAGAGTCAAGTTAAAGCAAGGGAGGTGCGCGGCGTGAAGATTGCGCTGGCATGCGATCATGCAGGCTTTGACATGAAGGAGGAGGTCAAGCGATTCCTCCTGGGTGAGCATCACGATGTGCAGGATTTTGGCACAGCAAGTGCCACGCCGGTGGATTACCCTGATTTTATCTACCCGGCAGCGTTAGCTGTATCGGAGGAGCGATGTGAGCGGGGCATCCTGATAGACGGCGCAGGATATCCTTCAGCTGCGCTGGCGAATATGCTCTTTGGTGTGAATGCAGGGGTTTGCAATGATCTGCTTTCAGCGCGCCTGAGCCGTGAACATTCAGATACAAACATCCTCTGCATGGGTGGCAAGATCATCGGCCCTGGCACGGCTCTCGAAATTGTACGCATCTGGCTGACTACCGCCTTCCTGGGTGGTCGGTATGGTGCCCGGCTTGAGAAGGTCCGGCGCATTGAAGAGCGTCACCTCAAAAGCCGTGACTTTGTTCCCCTCAAGGCGCTCACTCTGTCAGATGTTAAGCACGCCCTGCTCCATAAGCGTCCCTTGATTATTACTGAGGAGACAATCATTACGCCAAGCGTTCTGGATCTTGCACGAGAAATTCGGTAGCACAGGCCACGTATTCTACCTGGTCTTATTTTGCTCAGTAGCACCTCGAGCTACGGAATTCGAATGAGTAGGGGCAGTTCGCGACTTGTGCGCCTCAGGCGTAACTGCCCCTACATAAGTGGATGTCAGAATGACTCAGCAAAAGAGATCGCAACTGGAAACCTGCCTTGTTGTCGCGCTTTGTGTAATTGTTTTCGTGCTTGGCGCATATTTGCGCGTGCGCAAGATTTCCTCATCCCCAGGATGGTTTCGCGATGAGGGTACGTATTTTGAAGTCGCGCGCAATGTCCTGCAAGGCGAGTGGCAGCTGGGTGCAGTAAACGTGACATTCGTCGGGCCATATATGACGCATCCGCCACTGTTTTTCTACCTTGAAGCAGTCTGGGTAAGTATCTGGGGCAATGAAATGCGCTACTTTCGTCTGTTTTGCGCAGCCCTGGGTTTGGCTGCGCTTCTTGGCATCTTCCTGATCTGCTGGCGATTCCTTGGCAAGTGGCATGCTCTGCTGGCCGGCGCCTTCTTTGCTCTCAACCCCCAAGTCATCATGTTCAACCGGATGGCACTACCCTATAACCTCTACATGGCTCTCGTGCTGATCGTACTGTACCTTATGCTGGAGTACGCTGAAGGCAAAAAGATCGTTTGGCTACTGCTAGGTATAATTTTTGCGGCCCTTTCTTTGTTAAGTGTGTATTACGCCATCGTGCTTGTTCTTTTTGTTGGGATCATGGTGCTGGCAACTGGCAAGAAAATCCATCTTCCCTGGGTGGCGCTTATCCTGATTCCCCTTGGCCTCTTTTTTCTATTTGCCAGCAGGACAGCGGGTTTTGGAGAAGACCTGGCAGGGCTGCGCCATGATGCAGCTGCGGGGTCGCTTGTGCAAACCGTGCGGCACTATCTTGAATTCTTTCGCCTTGGCCCGTTCTACGTAATTGGGGTAATCGGAATATGTCTGCTCAGACGGCCTCTTTTGCGCTACACCATGCTGCTTCTGCTGCTGCTTATGTTGCATATTGTGCTCCGCCGGGCCGACACGATGATAACGCTCATTACCTACCCCGTGATCCCTGTCTTGCCCCTGCTGGCGGTAGGCGCTGCAAATCTCTGCCTTCGCTTCATTGATGCGGCGCGCACATCTATCGCATCTGAAGTGCCCCACCAGCTTGCCTCCAGGATTTTCCATGCCCACCATGAGATCTGGATCAAGAAGGTAATTACCACACTTATGGTGCTTGGTATTACTGGCTTGCTCTGGGTGAAGTTTAACGATACTCGCCATTCTATTTACGGTCGCTTCGTTACGCCACTTCAATTTGGCATGGTTCAGAACGTGGGCGATGCCTATCGAACTGCAGAGTTCATCAATGCCCATGCATCGTCGGACGATCTGGTGTTATCAACCTATACCCTCTGGTGGCTGTTAAAGACGCGCAATGCAAATATCCCCCAGGCATTGCTGAAGAAGGGGATTCACACGGACTTTTATCTGTTGCGCTTTCCCCCTGACCGGTTTCTTTTTGATCCTTCGCTGGAGAAGGCGCGATTCGTGGTTGAAGATAGTTTTACTGATCAGCGCATGTATTCGTCACCGGACACGCCACATTATGCCATCCGGAAAGCCATCGAGTTTGTCCGCCTGCGCTGGAAAAAGGTCTTTGAGGCAGGGGAGTACCGCGTGTACGAAAATCCCGCCATGCTGTGAGCTGTGGCTGCTTCGTTTTTTTTGGCCCAATGGCCAAAGAATCGGGTCAAGAACCTGCGGATCACAATACGACCCGCTCGAATATGGCATCAGGCTAGTGAGACTGCCTGTATGCAAGGCCGGATGTTGAGCGGCTCGCTCTATATCTTCCGAAGTTTAAGGGATTCAAGGCATTTTAAGACCCAACTCAACCTAAGATGATTTTTGTCCAGAGCTGATAAATCTCTTGACTAGCTTGGGCTTTGCCCGCAATATACTTTATGTTCTTTTAAGATGCAGTTGCAGAATTTTCACCCTACACTCGATCTTAGCAGACAGGCGATCCGGGGGAGGCCGCAGTATTCCGATCAGGCGTGGGAGTTGACTCCTGCACAAAGGAAGGTGTCAGGTCATGGGGAAGAAGATAAGCGCATTGCGTCAAGATGCAAAGATGAGCCTGCGAGATATTAAGGACTTGATAGCTATTTTGAACAAGAACGGGGTATCCGAATTTGACCTGGAACAGAATGGAATGCGTATTCGTATTGTTACAGGAAAGGCGAATAATCGCGCCTCTGGGGAGGGTCAGAGTGCGCAGAACACTGCCAGCAATGCTATGCCTCAGGTAATTTCGCTTATGACCACGCCCCCTCAAAGCGCGGCCGTCACAGAGGGCCCCACAAAGGTTGAATCCGAGGTTTCCGCGCCGTCAAAGCCTGAATCGCCTGGCGTTCCGGTTGAAGAGAAGCTTGTCAGCATCAAGTCCCCTATGGTGGGGACGTTTTACCGTGCGCCTGCGCCTGATGTTCCCTCGTATGTGGAGGTTGGGGATGAGATCAATGAGGACACGGTTCTGTGCATTGTGGAAGCCATGAAGCTGATGAATGAGATTAAGGCAGAGATGAAAGGGAAGGTGGCGCAAATCCTGATTGAAAACGGCCAGCATGTTGAATATGGCCAGCCTCTGTTTATCATTGAACCCTTTTGACCGGTTCGCGATGAGTATAAAGTCCTGCTCCCAAACGCGAGCCGTCCAGCTTTTCGTGTAATACCTGACTCTAGCTGCAGGGATAGTGTTCGTGATTTGTCTTGAGCTGAGCTTCAGCAATGTTACGGTTCCGAGCTGGGAGCCGCGCACGTAGCTGAGTTTGGCAGTTGTGATGTAGGGGCAGGTATTGCGCCTGGCCCAGACCTTGTGATTAGACAGAGAGCCCTTTAAGAAGTGTTCGAAAAAGTTCTCATAGCCAATCGTGGTGAGATTGCTCTGCGTATAATTCGCGCCTGTCGCGAAATGGGAATCCCCACGGTGGCGGTCTATTCAGAAGCGGATGCCGATTCCTTGCACGTGCGGTTTGCCGACCAGGAGGTGTGCATAGGTCCCCCGCCCAGCTCCCAGAGCTATTTAGATCCAGCGCGCATAATTAGTGCAGCAGAAGTGACGGATGCCGATGCCATCCACCCGGGCTATGGGTTCCTGGCTGAGAATGCGCATTTTGCCGAAGTCTGCGAGCAATGCAAGATCAGGTTTATTGGCCCCAGTCCTGACACGATCCGGTTGATGGGCGACAAGGCCCAGGCTAAGCGGACCATGCTGAGTGCCGGGGTTGCTGTGATCCCTGGCAGCAATGGAATTGTGTCTGGTACAGATGAAGCTATAAAGATAGCCAGGAAAATCAAGTACCCGGTAATGATCAAGGCTGCTGCGGGGGGTGGCGGCCGTGGCATGCGGCTGGCCTACTCTGACAGTGATTTGTCGAAGAATTTCGCCATGGCTCAGGGCGAGGCAGAAAAGGCCTTTGGCAATCCGACTGTCTACATTGAAAAGTTCATTGAAAACCCCAAGCACGTGGAATTTCAAATTCTCGGCGATGAACACGGCAATATTATCCATCTGGGCGAGCGCGATTGCTCCATTCAACGTCGCCACCAAAAGCTGATAGAGGAAACACCATGCGCGGTTATTGATGAGAAGCTGCGTCGGGACATGGGTTATGCTGCCATAAAGGCGGCGAAAGCCGTGGGATACACCGGGGCTGGCACGATCGAATTCCTCCTGGATGCCAACCGGCACTTTTATTTCATGGAAATGAATACACGCATCCAGGTTGAGCACCCGGTGACGGAAGCCGTGACCGGTGTTGACATCATCCGTGAACAGATTTGCGTGGCCGCCGGAGAGGAACTAAGCCTGAAGCGGCGCGATATCAAACTACGAGGCCATGCAATTGAATGCCGGATTAATGCTGAGGATCCTGAGCGCGATTTTCTTCCCTGCCCCGGTAAAATCGTGACCTATCATACACCTGGTGGTCCGGGGGTGCGTATTGATAGCCATGTCTATAGCGAATACGTGATTCCGCCGTTCTATGATTCGATGATAGCGAAGCTCATTGTGTGGGACGCAACGCGGCAGCAGGCCATTGCACGGATGATCCGGGCCCTGGATGAGTTTATAATCGAAGGGGTAAAAACCACAATTCCGTTTCATCAGGAGGTGCTGACAAGCCCCGAGTTTCTCGACGGGAATTTCGGCACGGATTTCATCAACAACTTCTTCAAAGCACGAACTCAGGTGGGCTAGGTGGGGGTTTACCAATTTTAAAGCTCCAGCGTTTGCCCTCCGTGTGTGCATGAGAAAGGGTGAGGGAAGATTTAGCAAATACAGAGTGCATAGAGATTTTTTTCTGTATTCTGGATTGATTCTGGGCGTTTTCGCGGTTCGTGATCAGTATAATAAATAAGATACCGAAGTATGTCAGCGTGAAGGAAGGAAGGCGAGCGTATGGCAGTGAGCGAAGATTTTGGGGAAATCAAGATTAACAATGAGGTAGTAGGAACAATTGCCGGGCTGGCAGCCATGGAAGTTGAGGGCATCAGCGGGATGGGTGGTAAGTTTTCCCTCGGCGAGATGCTGGGGCGCAAGGACGCAGATAAAGGCGTCACCGTGGCCATTGAAGGAAATCGCGCAACAATCAGCGTCGAGGTGAAGGTCGAATACGGTATCAACATGTACGAAGCCGCCCACAAGCTTCAGAAGTGCATCAAGGATGCTGTCGAGCGGATGACAGGCCTCGTGGTTGACAAGGTCAATGTGATCATCAAAGGGATTGTCGTGTCAGAACACGAGAAGAAACAGGAGAAGAAAGAGAAACCCGAAGTGCCCATACGATCGCGTTGACGGGGAGAAGAACGTATGCAACTACTCAGACGTTTTCTCGTTTTTATCTGCTTGATCATTTTGTTTCTGGTGGGCTTGCACGGATTCTTCCTATCTCTACCGTGGGAATGGATCAATAAATACCCGCAGGCAATCAGCGAACAGATTTCCACCTGGACACGCGTGATAGCGTACCTGCTGATGGTGGCCTTGCCGGTTCTGATTGCCATCCTGAGTATTTCGCTGGCAAGAGTAGAGACGAAGATCATTAGCCGGCGAAAAGATGGCACCATTATCATCTCAGAGTCAGCGATTGTGAAATGCATCAAGAGCGCGGTCAGCGGTATGCCTTCGGTACTGGGCATTCGACCGCTGATTACAAGCACCCGTAAAGGACTGGTGGTTCGTGCCCACGCGCAGGTGAAAGTAGGCGAAGATCTGCCCGCCGTCAACCAGAGCATCAAACAGCGCATTCAAGCAATCCTGACCAAGGTCTTAGGCCTCGAGCACATTGCCGATATTCAAGTGGTGATAGAGGATATCAAGCTCGGCGACAAGATGCGAAGGGATGAGATGTACGAGGCAGGGATTCAGCGAGCTGAAGAGGCGGTTGGGCCCGAACCAGTCTCTCATGATAAAGAGAGAGAATAAGTGTTGTCTCTAGTGGAAACTCTTGGCATGATGGGCAGCCTCTGATCTCTTTAGTGCCAAGGGACTTTTTATATGCTGCGGTACGCAAGCAACGTGGAGAATAGCAAGATCAAAACCCGGGGTGAGCTGCGCACGCTTGTTGCGGAACACCAGCACTGCGGCCGTAAGGTCGTCTTTACAAACGGCTGTTTTGATTTGATCCATCTTGGACACGTACGTTACCTTCAGCAGGCGCGCCAGCAGGGTGATGTGTTGATCGTGGCGATCAACACCGACGCCTCCGTGCGAAAGATCAAAGGCCCTCACCGGCCGGTTTTGTGTGAAAGCGAGCGCGGCCGCATTCTGGCCGCCTTTCAGATGGTTGACTACGTGACGGTGTTTGACGAGGTTGATCCGTGGCAAATCATCAGTGAGCTGCGGCCTGATATTCTGGTGAAAGGCGGCGATTATCAGATTAACGAAATAGTGGGGCATGACCTGGTATTGAAAGCAGGGGGCCAGGTTTTGGCTGTCCCATTAGTGCCCCGGGTCTCGACCAGTGGGGTCATTCAGACGATTTTGGCTCGCTATGAGAGCCCAGGTACACCTCGAGATGGGGCCCAGAGTAGTTGAACAGACTCTTTTTTCGTGAGGTATCTCGGTATGGCTGAAATTAAGAATGTGCGGGATCACAGCTCGCAAGAAGAATTCGAGATTGGGAATCAGGTACAGCATCCCAAATGGGGAGAAGGGACGATTCTCTATAAGAGCGGCAGCGGCGACCGCACCAAACTCATTGTGATTTTTTCCGAAGAAGGGCAGAAGAAGCTGCTGTTGAAGTATGCCCAGCTAAAGAAGATCCGGGAGTCCCAGGAGGAGCAACAAGACGATGGCCAAGATTAGTGAAGATGATGTCCGCCATGTTGCGCTGCTCTCCCGACTTTATTTTACAGACGAGGAGATTCGGCAGTTCACAAAGGATCTGAACAGCATTTTGAACTACGTCGAGAAATTGCGCGAGTTGGACACCGAGGCTATTGAACCAACCTCTCACTCCCTCAAGCTCTCAAACGTAATCCGCGAGGACATCATTACCTCTCCACTTCCGGTAGACGAGGCGTTGGCCAATGCGCCTGAGGCGGAGACAGGCTGCTTCCGCGTCCCTAAGATAATTCAAGAATACTGATTGGGGCAATTGGTCTAATAAAGGACCGATCTAGTGTTCCGTGCACCTTGTTTGTTGTGAACCGTGGCACAAGGGTTCAAACGGATAGGACAATCCGGATCTCATTTCAGGCAATATGAGGAGGATAGGCAGTGGAATTGCATTCCACTACAGCACACGAGCTGGCTCCGCTGCTCCAAAAACGTAAAATCTCCAGCACCGAGTTGACAAAAGCCGTGCTGGAACGGATCGAGAAAGTCGAGCCGCGGGTGAATGCCTATGTCACCCTCACACCAGAGCTCGCGATGCGCATGGCACAAGACGCGGATCAGCGCCTACAGCAGGGAAACACTGTCACCCCTCTTACAGGCATTCCACTGGCGATTAAAGATAATATGTGCACTAGGGGGATTCTCACTTCTTGCGCCTCCAGAATCTTGCATAACTTTGTTCCTCCTTACGATGCTACAGTCATTACGAAGCTCAGAAACGCGGGTGCCGTGTTTATGGGGAAAACGAACCTCGACGAATTCGCCATGGGCTCATCAACAGAGAATTCAGCCATGAAACTCACCCTGAACCCATGGGACTTCGAGCGCATTCCTGGAGGATCAAGCGGAGGATCAGCAGCCGCCGTGGCGGCTGGGGAAACCATTCTGGCCCTCGGGTCGGATACCGGTGGATCAATTCGCCAGCCCGCGGCCTTGTGCGGAGTGGTCGGACTGAAGCCAACCTATGGCCGCGTTTCGCGGTACGGATTGGTTGCCTTTGCCTCCTCATTGGATCAAATTGGTACTCTTGTGAAAGACGTGGAAGATACCGCGCTACTTATGAATTGCATTGCCGCACACGACCCCATGGATTCCACGAGCGGGGATATTCCGGTCCCAGACTATACTACCTTCCTCAATCACTCGATTAAGGGAATTAAGGTGGGCGTGCCAAAGGAGTACTTTGTCGAGGGGATGGATCCGGCAGTTGAACAGGCCGTTCGCAAGGCGATTGAGACTCTGGCTGAGTTAGGGGCAGAGATCATCGAGCTTTCGTTGCCGCATACCGAATATGCCATTGCCACGTATTACCTGTGTGCAACGGCCGAGGCTAGCTCGAACCTGGCTCGCTACGATGGCGCGCACTATGGCTACCGCAGCCCTGGGACGGACAATATTATTGACATGTTCTCAAAAACACGAGCAGAGGGATTCGGCAAAGAGGTCAAACGCCGCATTATGCTCGGCACCTACGCGTTGAGTGCGGGCTATTACGATGCGTATTATCTCAAGGCACTGAAGGTCCGAACCTTGATCAAGCAGGATTTTGAACAGGCGTTTCAGCAGTGCGACGTGATTGTGACGCCGACTTCGCCTACACCGGCATTTCGCGTAGGCGAGAAAACCGAGGATCCCCTTCAGATGTATCTGTCAGATATTTTTACGATTTCGGTCAATCTTGCGGGCATACCGGCACTGTCGTTGCCCTGCGGATTTGCCGGGTCGCTGCCCGTCGGAATTCAGATTATGGCCGGGCCTTTTGAGGAGGGGAAGATCCTCAGAGTCGCACACTGTTATGAGCAGGCCGCGGGGTTTTGTCGCTCCAGGCCGACACTGTAGAAGCAGGCCTGCCAGAGGCGGGCAAGCGGAAGCCGTGATACGCCGTGGTGTTGTGTACTTGTGAATCCTTGCGCTGGTCATGATCTTTAATCCTTCAAGTGAGGTAATCATGACGTACGAATCGGTCATTGGCCTGGAAGTGCACACAGAGCTGGCTACAGCATCGAAGGTCTTCTGTGGGTGTCCCACGACGTTCGGAGTGCCACCTAATACGCAGGTTTGCCCCATCTGTATTGGCATGCCGGGCGTGCTGCCTGTGCTGAACAAAAAGGCCCTGGAGTACTCCATTCGAACGGCGATCACATTGAACTGCCATATTAATGAAGTGATCCTGTTTGACCGCAAGAACTACTACTATCCGGATTTGCCGAAGAATTATCAGATTTCACAGAACTACCGCTATCTTGGAATCAATGGCTTCCTGGAAATCGCAGTAGACGGGCGCTCAAAGCGCGTCGCGATTAATAACGTTCACCTAGAGGAAGACGCTGGCAAATTGCTCCATCCATCAACGGCCAGCGCTGATTACAGTCTGGTTGATTTGAACCGCACTGGTCTCCCCCTGCTGGAGATCGTAACCGAGCCAGACATGCGGGGAATTAAAGAGGCACAGATATTCATGATGACGCTAAAGAATCTGTTGCAGTACATCGAGGTGTCGGATTGCAAAATGGAGGAAGGATCCCTGCGGTTTGAGGTTAACGTGTCGCTCCGACCTCAAGGCCAACAAGCATACGGGACGAAGGTGGAGATTAAAAACCTCAATTCGATTAAGACGGCGCTGAAGACTATTGAGTATGAAATCCGACGTCAGAGCCGAGTGCTGGACGAGGGGAATCAGGTGATCCAGGAGACACGCTTATGGGACGATGTTGAGATGGTCACACGAGCCATGCGGTCAAAGGAACACGCCCATGATTATCGCTATTTCCCTGAGCCTGATCTGGTTGAAGTCCGGATCAGCAAAGAGTGGCAGGAAGAGATTCGGCGGCATCTGCCAGAGCTGCAGGATGCCAAAAAGCGCCGCTTTATTGAACAGTATGACTTGCCGGAGTACGACGCTCAGGTGCTTACCTCCAGCAAAGCTCTGGCTAACTACTATGAAGAATGTCTCCGTGTCTGCAATGCCCCGAAGGCCATCAGTAATTGGATCATGACCGAAGTGCTCCGCGAGTTGAATGAACGCGAGCTGGAGCCTGACGAATTGCCTGTCACACCTGTGCACCTGGCCTCTATGGTCAACATGATTGACAGTGGCACGATCAGTGGCAAAATTGGCAAAACCGTGTTTGCCGAAATGGTCGAAACCGGCAAGATGCCTGACCAGATTGTTCAGGAAAAAGGCCTTGTGCAAATTAGTGACGAAAAGGAGCTGGCAGGAATTGTAGCAAAGGTTATTGCTGAAAATCCAGATCCGGTCAGCGAGTTTAAAAAAGGACGGCAGAAGGCGATCGGTTTTCTGGTTGGACAGGTGATGAAGCTGACAAAAGGAAAGGCGAATCCTCAGCTGGTCAACTCCCTGCTACGCGAGCAACTTAAGTAAGCGTGTTTTTACTGGATCAGATTTGATGGGCCATGCATAAACGGGGTTATTCGGCTACTTGAAGTTGGCCCTCGCCTCCTTTACCTCACAGCGAGTACCGTATCAATGTGGACACTTCTGGCGATTTTTTTTCTATCGTTCATTGTGTGCTATTTCCTGAGCTTCCCTGTTCGATTTCTTGCCTCCGGTCTTGCAATTCTGGATTATCCTGAACAGAGAAAAATTCATGCCGTGCCGGTTCCTTCCCTCGGTGGCCTCGCATTGCTGGTTGCGTTTGTGGCGGCAGCCATTGTTGCCGCCAAGATATATCCCCAACGATTCTTTCTGTTTCGCCCGGAGCTTGAGGGATTGGTCATTGGTGCGGCAATCGTCACCATGCTGGGTTTATGGGACGACGTACGAGGCTCGGGCGCCGTGATGAAGCTCATGGTCCAGGGCGCCGTTGGTGTGCTGATGTATCTTTATGGATTCCGGATCGAACGTATTACCATGCCGTTTGAGGGCATGGTGGAGCTGCGGTGGGTTGGGTTGGTGCTGACCGTGCTGTGGTACTGCGTGATAATGAATGCTATGAATTTGATTGATGGGCTGGATGGTCTGGCTGCGGGCATCAGCGCAATTGCCGGTGTGACGATCTTCGCGATTTCATTTCACTGGAACGATCCACTCGCCGCTTTCGTGGCCCTGGCGATTGTGGGAATCAGTCTAGGCTTCTTGCCTCATAATTTTTATCCAGCTAAGCTCTTCATGGGCGATACGGGGAGTTTGCTGCTGGGCTTTTTGTTGGCGTCGCTGACGCTTATCACCAATACAAAAACGCCGGCTATCCTGACGTTGTTGGTGCCTCTCGTCGCACTGGGGCTGCCATTAGTTGATACAGCGTATGTCTTTGTGCGTCGGTGTTTCACCGGTGCTCATCCCTTCCGTGCGGATAAGCGCCATCTGCATCATCGGCTGCTCGCGCTGGGTTTCTCGCACAAGCGTGTGGTAGTATTGCTTTACTATGTTTCGGGCTACCTGGGATTGATGGCCTACATTCTGTCGAAGGTATCCCCAGGCATCACGTTGCTTACGGTTCTGATTCTGGCTATCGGTCTCTTTCTGCTTATCGAAAATCTTAATTTCCTGGAACGCCGGGACAAGCAGTCGCAAAATGTATTTCCAGATAAGTAGCTGATACATGATCGCTCTGGTGTGATTAAGCATTGACAATGTTTCGAATCGAGGCGTATCCTCGGCCTAACCGTAGTGTGGAAGGAGAGTTTGATTCTATTGGGCAGGTCACAGATTTCTTTGCGGTGCCGGTGATGTGGGGCTGCGATGGTGGCCGCAGTGAAGTTGCAAAGTAGTATCCAGAGAGGATTGTGCTATGGAAATATCCGAACGCGACAGTGAAATTACTTTTGCCTCCTATATGGTACGGTTATGGAGGAGTCGGTATAAAATTATTGCCGGTACGCTAGTGGCGATGTTTGTGGCAGCAATCTATGTGCAGTTCATCGCCAAGGACCTCTACGAGGCAACGGCGCAGGTGTTGGTCAAGCAAAAGCCGCGCTACACCGATTCAGAACGCATGGAGATTGACCCACCAGCCTATGAGGCAATTCTTATGAGCGATGATCTCATTGAGCAGGTGAAGCAACGTTTTGAGGCGATGCGCAATATCACGGGCATCAAACTGGAAGAGTTCCGCCGGTCGTTTAGCGTGGAAACGGAAATCGTGCAGGATACTTCTATCAGGCGCGATTACTCACCTGTGCTTGAGCTTGCACTGCAGGCCGAATCTCCGGAGGATGCAAAGGATCTCATGGACCTCTGGACTAGTCTGTTCATTGAAAATCACGGCAATATTATTCCAAACGAGGCGCTTTACACCAGCCAGCTCTGCGAAAAGCAGATCGAGACAATCCAGGAGAAACTCAAGACCCTGGAAGAGCAGCACACCCAGGTCAGATGGCAACTCCCATACAAGATCAAGGAGCTGACCGATAAGGAGAATATGCTTGCTCCGGCACCAGTCGAGTATGATTTTCAAAAGCCGGTTCACTACTACTATAGGTGGCGGACGTCCCAGCAGGTTGAGATTCAGGTGAGCGAGCCGCAACTGCCACAGGGCCCCGGTTTAAAGACACATCTTACTGGGCTGGAGGTTGACATTGCAAAGCGCGAGGCCGTGAAACAACTAATGAACAAACTCCTCGACGAGGAAAAGCAAATCGTCAAACTCGAGGGGCGACCAGATGAGGCAGCGATTGTCCGGCTGTTATCCACCAAACTGAGTCAGGACGAGATTCAGAACCTGCTTGAGCAGAAGACTTACAGCGAAGCGTTGAATCCGCTCTACATCAGCCTTAAGGAAATAGCAGCCATCAACCTTAAGGAACTCGAAGCCAGCCGTGCAGAACACCGAGTACTGGTTGAAAAGATTGCCACAACAGAAAAGGAAATTGCTCAGTTACAGGAAGACGTTGCACGCCTCGACCAGCAGTACTCAAGACTCGACCGTGAAGTCCAGACTTTACGCGATAACTACCGTCTCCTCTCTGATGTCAAAAACCAGGCTGATCTTGAGGCAGGCATCTATGCGGGTAGCCCTTCCGATGCCTCTGAAGCTGGCGACGTTCGGATTCTAGCTGCCGCAGCATTACCCGATATGCGTACCTTTCCAAAAAAGACCTTAACCTGCCTGATCGTCGGAGTGCTGGGATTTCTCCTCTCCTGCTTGCTGGTGGTTTTGCACAAGTATCTTGAAGATGCAGAACGGTTGACACGGCAGCAAGGGTAGGACGCAGCATTCTGGTGGCTACCATGGCGCTGCCACTAGTCGGCGATTGAATCAATAAGGCTACAGAACGTCGTGATAGTGTCGTGCGTGAGCTTCTCGAGCGCAGCCTTGCGCTTCTGCAATTCGGCTTCCGAGGTGATTGGCAGGGCCTCGGTATCGTTCAGCATAAAGTAAAACTTTATTTTTGGCTCAGTCCCGGATGGTCGCACCACGACCTGACTCTTACCAGGAAAGTGAAAACAGAGGACGTCAGATTTTGGCAGGGTTATATGCTTAACAATACGTCCGCTCTGGCGATCAATCACGCAACTCCTCTTGACATCGCTGATCCGAATCACGGGCAATTTGCCAATATGAACAGGCGGTGTACTCCGCAGCGTGTCCATGATGGTCTGGATACGCTGCAAACCCGCCGGACCAGTGGCACTGATTGAGTGTTGAGCTTCATGAAAGACGCCAAACCGACACAGGAGATCGTCGAGGACTTGGGCTAAGGTTTGGCCTCTCGACTTTGCCCACGATGCCATCTCGGCGACCATACATGCGCAAATGACAGCGTCCTTATCGCGCGCATGTGTGCCGATCAGGTAGCCGTAGCTCTCCTCAACGCCCAGAATGAATGCCTTCCGATCCTCTCTGCGTTTAGCAACGTCTTCCCATAACCGAATCTGCTGCCCGATCCATTTAAATCCGGTCAGCACATTGACCACTTCTGTTCGGTAGGCTGTGCAGATAGCAGTGATGAGTTCCGTAGTGACAATCGTTTTTACCACTGCTGCGTTGGGAGGAAGTCGGCCGTTTTCGTGCAGCTGGTCGAGCAGATAGTAGGCCAAGAGCGCGGCTACCTGATTTCCAGTGAGCAGCACATAGTCATCTGTCCCTTTTCGCACAGCTATGCCCAGGCGGTCAGCATCCGGATCAGTGGCAAGTACAAGGTCTGCCTTGCGCTTCTTCGCGAGTCGAATGGCAAGTGCCAGGGCTGCTGGTTCCTCTGGATTGGGCGACTTGATGGTGGGGAAATTCCCATCAGGCTCGGCTTGCTCTTCACAAATGTTCACATTCTGGAATCCCCAGGCCTTTAGCGCCCTGGGCACGACGGTAATGCCGGTGCCGTGAAGCGGCGTGTAGACAATGGAAAGGTCACTAGCGTAGCGTTGTACGAGCGCTGGATTTAACGACATCGGACGAATGGCTGCCAGGTAGGCCTGGTCAATGTCATCGCCCAGCATAGTGATCAGGCCCTTTTCCATCGCTTCTTGAAATGCCATCTTCTTTACTGCCTTGAGCGATCCGATGCGCTGAACCTCTGCAATAATTTTCGTGTCGTGGGGCGGAACTATCTGGGCTCCATCGTCCCAGTACACCTTGTACCCATTATACTCCTTCGGATTGTGGCTGGCGGTAATCATCACGGCCGCTGCGTTATCAAGATGCCGCACTGCAAACGAAAGCACAGGAATGGGATGGAGCGTCTCAAAGAGAAAGACGTGAATGCCATTGCCTGCCAGAACGCTGGCGGTTTCTCTGGCAAAATCAAGCGAGTGCCGCCGGCTGTCGTATGACACAACAACTGAAATGCGATCGCGCCCTTGGCACTCCTTAACAAGATAATTGGCCAGGCCTTGGGTTGCTTTCGCCACCACGTAGACGTTCATACGGTTCGTTCCAGCACCCATAATGCCTCGCAATCCGCCGGTGCCGAACTCCAGGTGGGTGCTAAACCGATCAACCAGCTCGTCGGTGTTGCCCGCATTGATCAAGGCCTGCAACTCCTCACGAGTTGTCTCGTCATACTCCGGGCCAAGCCATTCTTTTACGCGCGCCTGTATTGCCGCATCGAGCCCCATTGTTTGTCCTTTCGCTATTGCGGCTTTACCTTCATTTTGTCTAACCTGGTTTGCTTAGCTCCCATTATCGCACGCACCCAGGGACGCTAGTGGTGTGATCTTCAGATTGTCGGTGTGAGAATCCAAACGGTGGCCGTGGCTTGCTGGTGAAGCAGATACAAAGCCGATTGTCAGCTACCTTCTGAAACTGACGAGGCGGCCTTGAGTTTTCGCCGTCGGAGGTATTCTTTCAGCCCTTCTTCCCAGTGAGGCAGCAGAGGGATTTTCAATTCTTGCAACCGGGCATTCTCAAGTGTCGAATTCGCCGGGCGCTTTGCCAAGCTACGAAACTCCTTGTTTGTAACCGGCTTAATCGTGACGTTGCGCAGCTGGCTCAGATCAATGATGCGCCTGGAGAATTCATACCAAGAGCAGATCCCATCATTGGTAATGTGAAAAATACCCGATGCGTTCACTGAAAGCATGAGTTCAATCTGCTGGGCAAGATGGAAAGTGAACGTCGGTTTCCCGATCTGATCATTGACCACAGAGAGCCGGCTTTTACGACTGGCTGTACTGAGAATTGTTTCCACAAAGTTCTTACCATGTAAGCCGTGTAACCCGTTCAGCCATGAGGTCCGGATGATTTTGTAGTTCGTCAGCAGTGTCTGGACATGCTCTTCGCCTTTCAGCTTCGAGGTGCCATACGCGTTGATCGGATGCGGTGGATCGGTTTCCACGTAGGGCTTTTTCTTCTTTCCATCAAACACGTAATCAGTGCTGATATAGATCATCTGGATATCCAGCTCGCGACAGAAGAATGCCAGGTTTTTCGTGCCCTCAGCATTAATGGCAAAGCACAGTTCTTGCTCGCGCTGGGCGCGATCCACTCCTGTATAGCCAGCCGTGTGTATCAGTACGTCGGGCTGCGACCGCACCAAAGCATTCATTACCGCGCGTAAATCCGTAATGTCCATATCTGCGATAGTCGAGCAGACAAGCTGATACTCCTTTTTCTTCTTCAGCTCTCTAACAATGTCGCTTCCCAACATCCCATCAGAACCGGTAATGAACACTCGTTGCATATCCCTTATCCTTGCCGAAGTTTCACACTTCCTCTAGTCACTTCTGGACTTGTTTCAACAACAATAGTGCTTTTTCTATATAGGTTTCGAAGCATTTTCAAGTTTTCTTTTTCATATCCGAGGGCTTTCGACAGATCCTGTGGGTGAACGACAAACCTCAGGGGCTGGTCAGTTTGACCTGTCCCTCCGGCAGGCGGAGCAGCTATCAGGCGCATTTTTTCCCCGAAGATGAGCGATTCGCAGAGTTCACGCAGAGCAGGATGGTTGTATCCTGCGAGAACGTTCTCGGGATTACGCAGAGCAGCAGATGGCTGCAAGCCGATCCGTGCTACAGGGATGCCTGCTGCGCGGAACCGCTTGAGCAGGGCCTTGATAACCTCAATAATGTGCCCCTCTGGCCATGGAACGTACTTTCCTTCCTGATAGAGCGTTGCCAGCGGGGTATCTCGCAGCACAAGAGTTGGATGAATACGCACAAAGGCCGGTCGGAGCTGGATAATCTCCTCAGCACTCTGAAGGCATTTCGCCACAGTATCTTCCGGCAGCCCTGGCATCAGATGAATGCCCACATCAATGCCCATTGCTTGAATCGCACGCACTGCGTTCCGTACCTTTGTCGGCGTATATGATCTCCCAGACGAGCGAAGAACCTCCTGATCCATGGATTGGACACCTAGCTCAATGACGCGCACACCATGGCCCAAGGCCAGCTCGAGAATGTCCTGACTAATGTAATCCGGCCTGGTAGAAATCCGAATTCCTGCGACTCGACCGTCCGCACGAAATGCTGCCACGGCGCCAAGATATGCTTCTTGTTCTTCTCGCGGGAGTCCTGTAAAGTTTCCTCCGTAAAAGGCAACTTCCACACGACGGGAGGTCAAATGCTTTACTCGCTGCAAGCAGTCGGCAAGGTATTCTTCTACCTGGTCCGGTTCTAATGGATCGTCCGTGTCAGTGAGGATCTGCTGGTTGCAGAAGATGCACTGCTCTGCACATCCTTTTCTTGCAAGAAAGATGGGAATGATCGCTCGTGTTTTCATGGTACATCAGCTCAACATACGAAGTACGCGCTTTCTCCTGAGCAATGGTCGCAAGCTCAATGCCAGGCATATCCCAGGGCCTGTCTGCGCAGGCGCTTGCCTCAATTCGAAGCAGAGCAGAATTTGCAAGACGCCTGATTGCAGAATCTCAATTACCCTGATGCGCCCGTTACTCTGGTATCTGCGTTTGAATCTTTTCCAGCGCTTCCTTGGCCGCAAGGTTCTCGGCTGTTTTCTTTCGACTTCCCAGCCCCTTGCCAAGGGTTTTGCCATTAACAATGACTTCGACTTTGAATTGTTTCTGATGATCCGGCCCCCACTCGCTGACTGTATGGTAGCGGGGAATCCCCTGGTAGTACTTTTGCACAATCTCTTGCAGCTTCGACTTATAGTCAATGAAATCTTTACGATGAATCAGCACGGCAGCTGGCTCGATAATATGGGTTAGAATGAACTCATTTACCACCTCGAAGCTGGCGGTCAGAAACAGGGCACCAATCAGCGCTTCCAACACCGAGCCTAACAAGACGGGTCGCTTGCGCCCTCCAGCCTGTTCCTCTCCTTTCCCAAGGAGCAGCAGCGGGCCTAATTCCATTTCCTCCGCACGTCGCCCCAGAACCGAGCGGCTGACCAGACGCGCTTTCAACTTCGAAAGCTCGCCTTCATCGTATTCAGGGAAATTGAGGTAAAGATACTTCACAACCACAAAGGCAAGAACAGCGTCGCCGAGAAACTCCAGGCGTTCATTGTCGCATGTCAGCCCGTATTCGTACGCGTAGGATCGGTGAAGGAAGGCCTGGTGGATGACATCGAGTGATGACGGCGTGAGATTGTATTGCGCGAGGAAAGTCCGGAGTGATTTCTCCCTCTCAGTATTCATGTCATGGGCGACGGTCTTCAAATTTTTTCAATACAATTGTGCAGTTATGGCCGCCGAAGCCTAGCGAGTTGCTGATAGCGATCCGCACGTTGGCTTTTCTCGCGGCATTCGGCACGTAATCCAGATCGCATTCTGGATCGGGGTTCTCGTAGTTAGTCGTAGGTGGGATAATGCCTTCGGTGATGGTCAGGGCGGTGGCTATGGCCTCCGTGCCGCCAGCTGCCCCCAGGAGATGGCCGACCATAGATTTGTTTGAGCTGATTGCCATTTTATAGGCATGCTCGCCAAACACGGTTTTGATGGCCTGGGTCTCTAACTTATCGTTCAGAGGGGTTGAGGTGCCGTGGGCGTTGACGTAGTCAACCTCTTCGGGTCTGAGACCAGCATCGTCAACCGCCATTTTCATGGCCCTCGCTGCACCTTCTCCCTCTGGCGATGGTGCGGTAATGTGGAAGGCATCGGCGGTCAATCCATAGCCAGTGATCTCGCAGTAAATTCTTGCCTTCCGCTTGAGCGCATGCTCTAACTCCTCCAGGAAAACGATACCTGCTCCTTCGCCCATAATGAAGCCATCCCGCTGGGCCTCGAATGGGCGGCTTGCCTTTTCCGGTTCATCATTGCGCTGGGACAAGGCCTGCATATTGCAGAATCCCGCAACTCCCAGTGGGCTGATCGCAGCTTCAGTACCGCCAGCGAGCATAGCCACTGCGTCGCCCCGCTGTATGATCTTAAAGGCATCACCAATGGCATGAGTGCCCGACGCACAGGCGGTCACAATCGCAGTGTTTGGCCCCTTCAAACCTAGATAAATCGCTATCTGCCCTGGCGCCATATTTGCTATGATCTTGGGAATCAAAAACGGAGATACGCGCCTTGCACCCTTTTTCATCAGCACGAGATGTTGTTCTTCGATATAGCCAATTCCGCCAATACCAGCTCCGACGATGACGCCGATATGATTTGAATCCTCCTCAGATAGATTGAGACCTGTGTCGGTGATCGTTTCGCGCGCCGCAACCACTGCAAAGCGAACAAACTGATCAAGCTTCCGTGACTCCTTGTGATCGAAGTGATCTTTCGGGTTGAACCCCTTCACCTCTGCCGCAATCTTCGTACTGTAGTTCGACGCATCGAAGTGCGTAATTGCACCAACTCCATTTTTTCCTGCAACAAGATTGTTCCAGAATTCCCGAGCGGTTAGCCCAATGGGAGTTATGGCTCCGATTCCTGTGATAACGACCCGCTTTTTCTCCATCATGTTCATCGTATTTCTCACCCTGGCGTTCTAGCAAAGTCTTATGCACCCATGCGTGCGGCTCCTTGTGCGGCTCCTTGTGCGCCTTCCCAGCCGTGATTCAACAGGGCCAGCTACGAGAAAGCAGCCCATAAAAAATTCCTTCTTTGGATCGTAACGGAAGGATTTTTCCGGGGGTGAACTTCTGCGCTTACCAGTACTTTGTAATCACACGCTATTCCGCATATCTGCTAAGAAGAGATGGACACCCCTAAGCACAATCCCCGTTGAGCCATACTGGCTCTTTTACAGAGCCCTGCGTATTGGCTACTAAAAGGGGAGTATGCTTTACAAGCGAGAATCGCTATTCGCCGGCTTGCGACTTTGCTTCGATAAAGGCAATTGCCTCCCCAACCGTGCGAATTTTCTCGGCTTCCTCATCCGGGATTTCAATGCCAAATTCCTCTTCCAGCGCCATTACCAACTCCACGATGTCCAGCGAATCGGCACCCAAATCTTCCACAAAGGAAGCCTCGTTGGTCACTTCTTCTTCATTCACGCCGAGCTGGTTCACCACGATGCTTTTTACTTTCTCTTCCACTGCCGACATTAAGCCGCTCACCTCCTCATACACCCAACCTTACCGTATTCAGTGAAATTATCAAAATCTATACCCACCTAGTCGTCAGCATTGCAAGCAAAAAATGATACAACCAGAGAGAATTTTACGCAGCCCCATAACGCCGATCCTGATCCTCATCCACCCCATCTCTTTTCATATTGCCATTCCTCCGTCTATCTGAAGCACCTGTCCGGTAATGTAGGAGGCCGAAGGGGATACCAGAAAGAGCACGGCATTTGCCACGTCTTCAGGCTCGCCCAACCGACGCAGGGGTATATGACTTTGCAATTCTGCTCTTGCGCTGTCTGACAAGACCTCGGTCATCCGAGTCTTGATAAATCCGGGCGCTACGGCATTAACTGTGATGTTGCGCGAGGCGAATTCCTTGGCCAGGGTTTTTGTCAGCCCGATGATACCGGCTTTGCTCGCCGCATAGTTGGCTTGGCCGATATTGCCAGTGAGGCCCACAATCGAGGATATATTGATAATGCATCCGCAGCGCTGTTTGAACATGGTACGGCAGACCGCTTTAGAACAGTTGAAGACACTTTTGAGATTTATGGCCATCACCGCATCCCAGTCCTCTTCTGTCATCTTCATCAGCAGCCGGTCGCGCGTAATGCCGGCGTTGTTCACCAGAATATCTACGCGCCCGAATTTCTCTAAGGTCGTTTTCACCATCGCCTCGCACGCGTTATAATTTGACACATCGCACAGCACTGCCAGCGCAGTATACTCTTTTTCCCTGAGTTCCTTCTCCACGGCCTCGACGTTCTCTTTCACAATGTCACAGAGCACCACGGCTGACCCGTGGCACGCCAGCGTATGGGCGATAGCCCGGCCAATGCCTTGACCTGCTCCGGTCACAATTGCGACTTTTTCCTTTAGCATCACGCCTCTCCTGTGTCGATTAATATAGCGTCGCCGAGAACCCGAGCTACGCTACCTCTATCCAGCCCATTGGTCAATAATCGCGCTCAGTTCGTCTGCGCTTCCCGCAGGAAACACCTTTGCTCCACTCACGATCCGTTTTATAAGCCCGGCGAGTACCTTCCCCGGCCCCACCTCTACAAAGTGGGTTATGCCGATGTTCGCCAGAAGCTGGATCGAATCAACCCACTGCACGCAGCTGGTCACCTGTCTGGCCAGCGAGTCGCGAATGGCTTCAGGGTCGCAAAGCTCAGCTGCATCGGCGTTGTTCACAAAGACCAGAGATGGTGGATTGAATGGGGCATTCGAAAGAGCGGATCGTAGTGTCTCCGCGGCCTCCTGCATAAGAGGCGAATGGAAAGCTCCATGCACAGGCAGCGGAACGGCCCGCTTTGCCCCGGCATCGTGAGCCAGTGTCATCGCACGTTCCACACCCTCTGGTTCTCCGGATATAACAACCTGCTGAGGAGAATTGATGTTTGCGACCCTTACGATGCCATGCTGCGCCGCTTGCTCGCAGAGCGCCTCAACAGTCTGCTGATTCAGTCCAATAATGGCAGCCATCCTGCCTGGTTGTGCTTCCGATGCCGCTGCCATCGCTTCGCCGCGCGCCTGAACCAGACGCAGACCCGTCGCAAAATCAACTACCTCTGCCGCGTACAGAGCGCTATATTCACCCAGGCTATGGCCAGCAACCGCACGCGGCACGATGCTGTGCTGGGCAAGCAGATCGTAGCAACAGACACTGCAGATATATAATGCTGGTTGCGTATGTCGCGTAAGTTGCAGCTCATCCGCCGGTCCCTCAAAGCAAATCCGACTGAGGTGATATCCCAGTGATGCGTCCGCCTCGTCGAATCTCTTGCGCACCACCTCATAACGCTCGAAGAGATCCTTTCCCATCCCGACGAATTGCGACCCTTGGCCGGGAAACACAAACGCAAGCTCTTCCTTTGATGCTTGCATAATATCTCGCTTACACACTCGCTACCCGACCTCGGAAATCATCCTTCACGGAACGAGTCGGACCGCATTGATTAACTGGATATGAATAATAGAGAAGGAGAGAAATCCTTGTCCGCAGGCATTACCAGCGTATAATGTTGGCTCCCCAGGTAAAACCACCTCCGAACGCGACGAGTGCAAGAAGATCGCCGGATTTCACCCGTCCGGTGCGCACTGCTTCGTCCAGCGCCAAGGGAACAGAAGCTGCGGAGGTGTTTCCGTACTTGTCTATATTGATGTAGAATTTGTCCAAAGAAATGTTGAGGCGCCTGGCTGAGGCCTCGATGATCCGAATATTGGCCTGATGCGGAATCACCAGACTGAGATCTTCTGCTTTCAGACCACATTTCTCGAGTGCCTGGTTCACCGACTCAGCCAGAATTCTAACAGCGACCTTGAATACCTCATTGCCGCTCATCTTGATGCAGTGTTGATGATTTTGAACTGTCTCGACACTCGCCGGCAAGCGCGATCCACCGGCAGGAATGCAAATGAGCGACGCCAGCTTGCCGTCAGCCGATAGATAGTGCGCCAGAATACCTCGATTGTGATCTGTCGGGCCCACCACGGCTGCGCCTGCGCCATCGCCAAAGAGTACGCACGTAGCACGGTCCTCATAGTCCGTCACCCGCGATAGCAGATCAACCCCGATGACAAGCGCCTTGTCGCACATCCCTATTTGAATATATGCTTTAGCAACCGTTATGCCATAGATAAATCCCGTGCATGCTGCGTTGAGGTCGAATGCAGCGCACGCCTTAATTCCCAGCTGCTCTTGTACGTAACATGCAGTGGACGGACATAACGTATCCTGGGTAACTGTGGCCACGATCAGCAGTTCGATCTCTTGCGGATCAACCTTGGCATGCTCGAGGGCTTTTCTGGCCGATTTAGCGGCCAGGTCCGAGGCTGCCTCATCAGGTGCGCAAATGCGCCGCTCAAGGATACCCGTGCGAGTGCGAATCCATTCGTCGCTCGTGTCAACCATTCGCTCGAGATCCTGGTTGGTCAATATTCGCTCAGGAACTGCGGATCCCGTTCCAAGCAATCCTACAGCGCGTAGCTTGTTCACTTCTTGGGTGCCGTCCTCTCTGGAGAGATAATTGAGTGGTTTGAAAATCCCGCTGACTTGTCTTTGGCAACAAAATTGTTTAAGGCATCATTATGCGGGTTTGAGCGTAGTTCCTCCAAAATGTGGTCATTAACGTTATGATTTACGAACTCCGCAGCCACACGGATGGCATTCATAATCGCTTTGGGACTCGATTCCCCGTGGCAGATGATGCAGACGCTATTGAGGCCAAGCAGCGGTGCCCCACCGTATTCCGAGTAGTCAATGCGTTTTTTAAAATTCTCAAACGCTGGAGCCATGGCCAGAGCACCAAGGTAGGAAATTACGTTTTTCGAGAGTTCCCCTTTCAAAGAATGTAGAATCATCTTCGCCACAGCTTCGCCGAATTTCAGTACAATGTTACCTATAAATCCGTCGCAAACGATTACGTCGAAGGCGCCCGTGACTATGTCTCGCCCCTCGGCATTGCCGCGAAAGTTCAACGTTGATCGCTCCAACAGTCTGAACGCCCCGAAAGTTTGCTCATTCCCCTTGCTGGCTTCTTCGCCGATGCTAAGCAGCCCTACCCGCGGATCCTGCCGGTTGAGAATATCGCGCGCATACACCGCACCCATGATAGCAAAATCAAAAAGGTGCCGTGGCTTGCAGTCAACGTTGGCTCCTACATCGAGAAACACTACAGGCTGTTTCTGCGTCGGCAGCAGGGTAGCAATCGCTGGCCGACTGATCCCATGCAATGTTCGCCAGATTCTTAGCGTGGATGCTAGCGTTGCCCCCGTGTTTCCCGCTGAAACTAATCCATGGGCTTCACCGTGGTGCACCAGCTGCGTCGCAACGTTTACTGAAGAGTTCTTCTTGCGCAGCGACTCTTTTGGCGCATCATGCATGCCCACTACTTCGGCGGCGTCTACAATAGAGAGGAGGGGATTGCGGAAATTCCTCTTGCGCAGAATCTCGGTGAGTACGTCTTGTTTGCCAATCAGGACAACTTCCATCCGCAGCTTTTTAATAGCCAGAATAGCCCCGTCGACCAGATTCTGCGGCCCATAGTCACTTCCCATGGCATCAAGAGCAATTTTCATACGATTCTACCCGTAATGGCACTCACACTGCTGCCCTTTCTATCAGCGTGGCACGCCTATTTGGAAACGGTGACTTTATAGGTTACGCCTTTATATTCACCGCAGTTGGGGCAGACGCGATGCGGCGCTTTCGGCTCGCCGCACTTCGCGCAAACCGTAACGGTCGGCATAGTCAGTTTCTTATGCGTGCGTCCCTTGTCGCGGCGCGATTTGCAATGACGTCTTCGCGGTACTGGCATCCAGCTACATCCTCCTGGTTAACATCTGTATCCGATCACGCAGGAATCATGCTGATCTGAAAACTTACTCAGACTTCCGTTACTGTTGTCAATAGAATTTTGCTACTTACTCTGATTAACGTCCCTTCCCCCAATCTTGATATTGCGCAGCTGCCTTTTCCATGCTTCAGCAGACTTCTCAGCTTTTTGCTGGCACCTACATGGCTCCCGGTTTAAATTCGTCCCACATCCCGCACAGAGTCCCTTACAGTTCTGACTGCACACAGGAAAGTTAGGCAGATCCATGAGAATCAGTTCCCGAAAGTCATCGCGCGGATTTATGGCTTCTCCATCGTAGTATATGGGAACCTCTGTGCCTATCTCCACCACCACTTCGTTCGAGAGAAGTGAGCGATCGTGGGCATATATGAGATGCACTTCAGGTTCAAGCGTCAGCTGCATGGTATCAAGGCATCGAACGCAGTGAGTCCTGACCGTGGCATGTAGATGGCCTTCCGCCATAATTTCGTTTTCCAGCCGTTGAAATTCCACGTCGCCACGTACACGGTCGATAAACAGAAAGTCTTCATAGCTCAGGTCAAAAAAGTCAGGACGCTCGTCAACGTGCAGCATCATGGTACGGTCTTTTAGGTCTTTTACGTCAACCTTCAACATTTCTTCTTACTCGCTCAAAAATTGGACCACCCTACCAGTGTGCTGGAGCTTGTCAAGGAAAACTGGGGGCTTTCTGGCAGGTGAAACACCCATAAAAAAACCCACAAATGCTGTAGCGCTGCAGCGCATACACCCTTCTCCGTCGAGCCGAAACCAATTTGTGGGCAGAAAAGCATGGTGGGTGATGCAGGAATCGAACCTGCGACCTCCGGCATGTGAGGCCGGCACTCTAACCAACTGAGCTAATCACCCATGTGATTTTATTCTGGCTGTTAAGGAAAAAACGTATCTTTTATACCCTAGACTGTTTTTGGTGTAAAGAGAATTTTTTGATTTCTCCCACTGTGCCAGCTCGGCCAATTTCACAAAGCTACCAGAACAGTGCAGATTGCATTTAGATCTGCAGTGAATCGGCCTTTTGGTGGCTCCATCACTCTGGCTTTCGTAAATGTCTCAGAACCGTTTGTGATCGCATAAGCCTGGGATGTTTATCCAGAATTGTATTGACATCACCGTGTAAGCTTAATAGCAATAACTGTATGTGCAAAATCGGCGTTTCGGGAAGCAACAAGAGAGATTCCCTTATACTCCAATGTGCGGAAGTTTGCCGGATCGCAGTTAAAGACTCTGTATGACTCAATTCTCTGCTCATCGCGACCTGTTTGAAGGTTACCTGAAAAGGGATTCGAAGCTGGCGGATTTCTTTGGTCTTTTTCCTGGAGAATGGGACGCTGCGCTTGAGCAGCGCAGCCTCCATCCCACAGCGTCCTGGGCCCCTGAGGAGCTTGCTGAGCTCCAGCAGTGGAATGAATCCATGGGCAACAGTGCAGCGGCTCTGGAAAATATTGGCCGGCTTGGCCAGCCTGGAACCTATGTTGTGGCAACAGGGCAACAAGCAGGTCTGTTAGCCGGCCCCCTCTATACAATTTATAAGAGCCTGACAGCAGTAAAACTGGCGCGGGAGTTGGCTTCTTCCAGAGGCGTCACCGTCGTTCCAGTTTTCTGGGTCGCTTCTGAGGATCATGATTTCGACGAGGTGCGAACTGTCTCATGGATTGGTCGCGATGGCGAGCTCGCAAGTTTCCGCTACGAGCCGGAGAACTATCAACCCGGCATTTCGGTGTTCGATATCCCCGTTGAGCCCAGCCTCAAGCAGCTCCTTCAGCGTTTTGAGGCAGAGACGTTTCCAAGCGAATTCAAAGATGATCTGCTCCAGACTCTCCATCGGACGATTGAAATGTCCGCAAACCTGGAGGAGCTTTTTTGTCGGCTGCTACTCTGCCTGATGAAGCAATACGGCCTTGTCCTTGTCAGCCCTCGGCTGAGATGCGTACGAGAAAAAGGCAAGTCTCTCTTCGAGCGTGAGCTCCAGACACCGGGGGAGAGCTCGGCCCGAATTTTGCAGACAAGCCAGGCAATGCAGCAATTGGGTTACCACACGACGCTGCACCGCGAGCCGGATGACTTGAATTGCTTCATTTACCGCGATCACCTGCGGTGTAAGGTGAAATGGAAACACGACGCAGTTCTACTTCTGCATCCTTTTACGGGTGATGAGATGGAGACAATGACTCAGGAGCAAGCGCTCGAGCTTCTGGCCAGCTCGCCCTGGCGATTCAGCACGAACGTTGTCACGCGCTCTATTGTGCAAGACGCGATTTTTCCAACCGTGGCCTACGTCGCCGGGCCGGGCGAAATCGCCTATTTCCCGTTGCTGCGTGAGTGCTATGGTTTTTTCCATGTATTCATGCCGGTAATTTATCCGCGCTTACGTGTCACTCTGATTGAACCCCGCGTCCAGCACGCACTGGAAAGGCTTGGAATCTCGGTGCAGGAATTCCTCTCGCTCTCGGCCGACAAGATATACCGCCGGGCATTAGCCGCTCAAAATGGTGGGCGGCATGAGCGTCTCCTCCAGAAATCTCAGCAGGACATGCTTGGCCTTGTTTCTGAGCTGCGCCGCCAGCTCGCGTCGGACGACCCCGCAGTGCTCAGCTCATTCGAGAAAATGGAGCAGAACGTACGCACGAGCTTCGACAGACTCACAGAGCGATATTTCAATGCCCTGAAAAAAGAGGATCGTACTCTGCGTGCCTACGTGACCAAAGCGGATCATGCGCTGCGTCCTACAGGAAAAGAACAGGAGCGCGTGCTGAACCCTTACATCTCGTTTCTTCAGAATTACGGATGGCAATTCATCCAATGGCTGGATGATTCTCTCACGCTGAATCCCTCAGTCGTACAATACCTTTTTCTTTCAACGCTTCACGGGTGCTCAGGCGGGAAATCTTCTCTGTAGGGGTTCAACAATGTTGAACAACCTTGTGGCTGCTGTTCTGCATCAAGAAATTTGCTGGCATGCAAAAAAGTCATTGCAACTGTTTGGGAAATCGTCTAGCAAGAGAAACGTTCAAATAGTCGTGGGAAATGCAGCCGTGTCTTTGGACGTTCCTTAAGAACCTGAAGAGGAGGCGAGAATGCAACTCCACCTGATTGACTATGCGCTCATTGTAGCTTATTTGGCTTTTTCGGTGATCATTGGTGTCCTTTTCACCAGGCGTGGCAGTCGCAGTATTACTGATTTCTTCTGTTCAGGTCGATCCGTGCCGTGGTGGCTGGCCGGGATTTCCATGGTAGCCACGACATTTGCCGCGGACACACCTCTTGCAGTCACGGGTATTGTTGCCAAGAACGGTATTGCCGGCAACTGGCTATGGTGGAATTTTCTTTTCTCCGGATTGCTCACGGTGTTTCTTTTTGCGCGATTGTGGCGTCGTGCAGAAGTATTGACTGACGTGGAATTCACTGAGTTGCGGTATTCTGGAAAGCCGGCCGTATATCTGCGTGGGTTTCGTGCGCTGTATCTGGCCTTCCCGATAAACTGCATCATCATGGGATGGGTCACTATTGCAATGCAGAAGATCGTTGCGGTCTCGTTTAATTGCAGTGATGAAAAGGCGTGGCTAATCATTTATGGTCTCTATGCCGTAACGGGCGTGTATATTATTATGGCTGGCCTCTGGGCTGTCCTGGCCACCGACTTCTTCCAATTTTTTATTGCCATGTCAGGTTCAATTGCCCTCGCCTTTTTTTCACTCAAGGCTGTGGGGGGTATGGGAGGTTTGCGGGAAGGTATCATGAATATCTATGGCGAGCAGGGCGCCAGTTTCTTCAGCTTTCTGCCAAGCTTCGGGAAGACTGGTATCGGGATGTACCCCCTGATAACGTTTCTCGTGATGGTAACAGTGCAATGGTGGGCTGCCTGGTATCCTGGCGCAGAGCCTGGTGGTGGTGGGTATGTTGCCCAGCGAATGTTTTCGGCCAAGAACGAAAAACATTCCGTCCTGGCAACCTTGCTCTTCAACATTGCCCATTATGCCCTGCGCCCGTGGCCCTGGATCATTGTGGCGCTCTGTTCACTCGTGCTCTTTCCTCACCTGGCTGACCCGGAGCGCGGATACCCGCTGATGATGATAAATTATTTGGGACCGGGTTTTCTCGGACTTCTGCTGGTCTCCTTCCTGGCAGCCTTCATGTCAACCATTGCCACGCAGGTCAATTGGGGAGCGTCGTATGTGGTCAACGATGTCTACAAACGATTCGTGGCCAGAGAGGAGGACTTCACTTCGGAGCGGGCCGCACAGCGTAACTACATCTTTGTCTCTCGGGTCACGACATTCATTACAATCATTTTTGGCTTGATCGTGGCCAAACACATGGAGACCGTTAAGCAAGCCTGGGAAAGTATCCTGGCACTCGGCGCAGGCACCGGCCTTGTGCTGATCCTGCGCTGGTACTGGTGGCGCATTAATGCCTGGAGCGAGATCTCCTCGATGATCGCTTCAGCTGTCCTCTTTGCTGGCCTTACTATTGCAAATAAAATACATCCCTTCATTCCAGAGGAAACCGCTTTCGGCTGGACCATGCTCATCATTGTTGGCGGATCTACCTTGACATGGCTGCTGGTTACGTTCCTTACCCGGCCTGAAAAGGAAGAAACGCTGCTAAACTTCTACCGCAAGGTTCGGCCAGGGGGTATCTTTTGGCGCCGAGTTGGCCGTCTGGCTCCTGATATTCCGGTTGACAAAGGGCTTTCTGTTGACTTACTGAACTGGTTTCTTGGGGCTGTTTTGATCTATGGTGTGCTGTTTGGATTTGGCAAACTCATTCTTGGCTATACGCAATTGGGTATCATTCTTACTCTCGTTGGCCTATGCGGAGGTTTTCTCCTTTACCTTAGCCTTTCTAAACAGGGATGGGAACGTTTGGGAAAATAGAAGAACAGGATTTTTATCCCGCTAATGCGTGCCGGAAAAAATATCCTGGCTCTCGCATTACGCGTGGTGTCCTAATCTGATTTGTTGTGTTCTGTTTGTTTTTTGCAGGGCTGTTAT
>CAYVXD010000041.1:0-29232 GCA_964454265.1 uncultured Candidatus Sumerlaeota bacterium
CTGGTGGTGCGAGATCTTCGGCAAAAGCCTGGAGGTAGTAATTCAAGGTATCAGGCCCAGCCCACGGGACAAGTTGCTTGACAAGCGCGGCCACTGCTGCTGCATGGGGAGCTGCAGCGGATGTGCCATAGAACGCGGTGAAACCTGGAACCGTAGTGACGACACCGTCGAACGTGGCAATTTCAGGCTTCATCCGGCCGTCAATAGTAGGCCCCTGGCTGCTAAAATATTCTACCTCCAGGTGCTTGGCTGTATTGACGTCAATCGCTCCCACAGAGATCACACCGCCCCCTGCGTCAGAATTGTTGGGTACGCTTCCTTCCGGCACAATGTACTCCAACAGCACCCCTCCCAGGATAAACAGATCAAAGCGCCTTGGCGTCAGGTCTGCACTCTTGCGAGTCACAACAATACTAAAAGTCACATCACTTCTGGTAGCATTATAAATATAGACTGCCTCCACGGGATCACCGTTTCCTAATTGGAGGTCTGTCGACGCCGCAATCGGATTATGCAAATCCAATAGCTGAGGATCCAGAACGTAGAGATCTATATCGTCGCCAGACTGGCCGAATGGCTCGTACCAACCGAGAAAAATACTCGCGGTAGAGCGCGGGTAAATTGTAAACTCCAACGTCTCGTCAGAAGTACTATCCACCACGAAGTTATGAATCTTGTTTAGCCTCTCAGGGTCATCAGTGAAATACCCTGCATGGTGCCTTTCAGCGTAATTGCCGACCGATGTATAGTACGCTATGCCTTGTTGGACCAGACCTGAACTGACAAGGGAAACGGGACTCGTACCGTCATACGGCCCGTTATTGAAAAAGCTGTAATCGTCAACGATGATATCACAGTCTTGGTCCGCGAGCCACTCCTTCGCTTGAGTAAAATCAATAGCCGTGTCGAAATTGGAAAAGTAGAGCTTAGCCCCCGGAGCAATGTCGTGAATAATTTCCAGCATTGCTGTCCCCTCTGCTCCTGCCTCAATGCCACCCTCACTAAATGACATTGTTGAAACGTCGCCGAAGAATCCCCCAGATGGTGTGGTGCAAGGGTCTTGCGAGTAGGTTGGAAGATCACCCGTTAGCACACTTTGTTTCGCATAGCGTATCCCATCGGAGATAACGCCCACGCGCACTCCAGAGCCGTCGTAGTTAAAGTCGCGCCGGACTTCGTTGGTTCGCAAATACACGTCTCCCAGCGTGGTCACTGACCCCTTGTCGGTATGCGGGTAGTCCGGTAGCCGAATAAAGCGGATGAACGGCTGGCCGGAAAGATGATCAACTTTATATGCCGGCACCATGCTTTGCACGATTTTGCGCTGAGGATCAACGCCTTGCGATTGAATGTTAAGGTCCTTAAGCTTGTCCAGAGTTTGCTTGTTGAATTCAGTGAGGCAGATGTAGACCTGAATATTGTCGTTCTCGTCGATGCGGAAGAAGCCGTACTTGTCCCGATTCAAAGGATTACGAAATTCCTTTTTCAGGCTAGGTGATGCTTGCTGAATCATAGCAATCGTGTTTTTCAGGCTGGACGAAACCTTGGGGTTGTCAATCTGCGGGGCAACGTATGGCTGCGAGAATGTAATATTCCGGCCAGTCTGCGCCTGTACTACGGTGACCGAGGCAATGAGGCCGACCACCAGGAGCATTCGCCATGCTTTGGATACACTGACTTGCAAATACATACCAATTCCTCCTCAACCAGACTTTATGCTGGTTTATATGTTGAGGCGGCAAGAAAATCAACAGAAAAGATAATGCACGCTTTCAACGTCCTTCGCGCTAACCACAGCAATTTTATCCACGTTTCAGCGCAGTTGGGACAGATTATAATCTGTCCCTTCTCCTATTCGTATAACACCCACGCAGGATCAGCCGCTAGTACCCGCAAGGGAATTTTCTCCGTTCGCACAACAAATGCCCCATGCTTGCTCACGCCCATTCTGCCGTCAGGGTTTATCACACGAATCTCGCGTGGGCCAGGGGCTGCGGTATCACTGATTTCAATCGTCACGGTTATGAAATTCGACAATGAAACCTGTGGTTGACTCATGACCGTGATGCCCGGTCCGAAGCTCACTGTAGCGCCCTCAATAAAATTTAGGCCGCTGATGGTAACTTCAAGGTTCCTGGTTCCCTGGAACGCGCTGCTGGGCGAGGAGGACCGAACAATTGGCCCGCCAGGCGTGCGCGGTGTGATAAACTGCTGGCTGTTATAGTTGTCACCCAGTGTCCGATTCAGAAACATGTAGTCGTAGCATCCGGCAAGAGTATAAGCTGATTCATGCCCTGCATTGGCTACAAAGATGTCCAAATCGCCGTCATTATCTGCGTCAAACAGCACAACGTCGCGGCTATAGTTGTTATAGTCAAGTGCTCCTGGCGTAAATTTCACGGAGAAGGGATTCGGCACTTCGTAAGAGACGTCAGTGAAAATCCCGTCTCCGCCGTTAAGGAGAATCTGCAACGAGCGCTCGGCTGCGTCTGTGTGGTTTGCCACAATGATGTCAGTGTCGCCATCCAGGTCAATATCTCCAGTATCCACCCCGAAGCTATCGTTTGTTAAGAGAGGTATGCGGATGCCAGTCTCATTGGTAAAATTGCCGCTGCCGTCATTAATCAGTATGACGTTCTGGTCGTCATAGGCGATCAGGAAAATGTCGTAGTCTGGATCAAAGCTCCCGTTTCCGTTGCGATCCTGCCAGTCAATCATGCCATTGCCGTTCTTATCTTCACCCGGATCAAGCATCCCGTTGCCATTGATATCCTCGGTTGGCTCGCCATCTCCGTCGAAGTCACACACAATAACGGCCTGGAAATTTGAGATGAGCGTCGGGATACGGTCATTGGCCTCGACGAACGCGCCGGAATGGACTCCCTGATTCAAGAGAAATCGGCATGATTGCACAAAATCCGGAGCTGCCGGATCGAAATTCGATTTCTCATTGGCGAAAAAGATATCCAGGTCACCGTCGCCATCCGCGTCAAATAATGCCGGTTCCATGGTGTCATCAAGCACAGTACCAGTTGAGCCATCCTGATAGGTTACTCGGGGCAGGTTGGTCTCTGTCATATCCACGAAGAGTCCGGGCATGCTGTTCGGCCCAGGGGTGAGCGTGTTAATCAGCAAGACGTTGTGCGCACCAAAGTTTTCAATCCCATTCGCTATTACAATATCAATCATGCCATCGTTGTTCACGTCACCGACTGCGAATTTGCGACTCATTTCCTTGAGACTCGGGACGGGATAATGCGGAAGATTTGTTTGGGTCATGTCCTGAAACAGCCCATCGCCGAGTGTATCAGGGTCTGGCATGGAATTCACCGTGTAGTTGTCTGAATCAATGTTAAACCACAGGCGATTGCGCGTTCCGACACACGTATAGAAGATATCCAGGTCCCCGTCATTATCAAAGTCAGCCAGCTTAATATCAAATAGCGGTTCTGCAACCGGGTTAAGATAGGGGCCTAAGTTCTGAAAGAGCCGCGGAGGAGTATCCGGTGAGGTTGGCGGCGTGAATATTCGTTTGCCCTGGTTTATCGGCTGGCCGCGATTTATGAGGATCAGGGCATGCTCGCCCGACGCAGTCATAACCCCGCCTTTGGCCACTACGAGATCGTAACGGCCATCGCCATTAATGTCCCCACAGGCGGCGTTAAGACTAACATTTCCCTCATCAAATACAAATGGCGGCGTTGCGGAACGCAGAAAATATGCTGGCAAGAAGCGAGGCGTGACGTCGTAAAACGCCGGCGGGTCGGTATCATCGAGGAAATCTGGAGGGTTGGCGTACAGGCTATTGATGAACAGTTCGTCCTGCACGCCTTCATTGCCAACAAACAGGTCGAGGTCCCCATCATTATCCACATCAGCGGATGTGGCAAAAAAGGAGGCATCTACATTGAGAGGCGTGATACCGGTTTCTGAGATGTCAGAAAACTGTGCATAGCTATTATTCTTCATGAGCCAATTGGCGGTGGGCAGGCTGACGACGGGCTCTGTTGCGCCGGGAGGGCCATCGGTTGCAACGTAAACGTCAATATTGCCATCATTATCAAAATCACCTGCGCACAAGGCCCTGGATCTGGCAGGCTTATCAGGAATCCAATCGGGGCGATGCGTCCATATATACGAGGTAATATTATCAGTATCGATTTCTATAAAAAGACCCAGTTTACCTACGCCGTACATAAATAATGACATCCCGCCTGCTCTTGAATCATGTTGGACACGCTCCGTAGGGAAGCGATATGCCGGGGGATTCGTCGGGTCATATATGGTGTCTTCGAAGCCGGTGTTGATGTTGAGTTTAAAAATCATGTTCCATCCGCTATTATTGAATTCATCGATCACGGCGCCCACGGACAGGTCTTGGAGCCTGGGCATGGTATCTGAATCGCTTAGGTCGAGTATCTCTGCGTTTGAAAGATCCAATGGAAAACCATCTGGAATATTCAGACGAATCACAGTGCCGCCACTCGACAGGAACAGCCATCCCCGCCCCAACTCTGCGGGGTAGATGTAGCTCTCGGCTCCGTAATTATGGAGGGTAAAGTAGCCGTCCGGGAGCCCGTCGGCGTCCATGTCTTCGTTATCGTAGACCATATCCTCGCCATCGAGGACTAAGTTGCCTGCTGCCGATCCGTAATTGACGACAAAAATATCCGGTGCGGCATCCTGTACAATGGGCGCGACAATAACCTGATATGTTTCGGACAGGTCGGTCTCATCAGCAGGATCGGTGTCGGCCGCATCGGGGAAAAGCGGTGGCAGCCGATCGATGTTAGGACCAATGGGGCCCGGCATGGGGAACAGGGCATCGCCGGTGAAAACGCCATCGTGACCAAGTGTTTCATCGAGGAAATAGAATCCTCGCTCATAAGGATTGCGATCATTGAGATGATTAATAAGTATTCGTTCACTGAAATAGAGCATAGTATTATAATATGGGTCTGCAGTCGCTGGATCGCGGTCTCCCCAGGTATAGCCAACAGTGCCTATTAAGTCAGAGAAGTAATTCATGTTGCTGACGACAATGTCAATGTCACCGTCACCGTCAAGATCGCCGACATCCGAGCGGGTAGATACGTCAAGCGCGCCAGCGTGGGGCTGAAATGGCCCGATATTTAATATGCCAGGCAGGTAGAGCAGAGTGCTGTCCTCGAAGTAACCATTGCCCTTGTTCATGTACAGGCGGTTTTGCTGGCCAGTTTGACCGCCGGTTGGACGGGCAAAGTTGGAAACATACATGTCGAGCCAGCCATCGGCATTGAAATCAGCCATCTTGACATCGTAACTACAATCAATGTCAAGGGGTAAACGGTTATCATCTGTGGTATCAGGATTGAGATCTGGGCCAAACGTTTGGTCAACAAACTTCGGCTCCCCGGTCTCACTATACAGGTTGATATAGATTCGGTTATACTGGCTGTTAGGATTTATGTCATCGGTTGTCCCGATGACGAGTACCAGATCGAGGTCGCCGTCATTGTCAATATCGCCAAAGGCTGCGCCGTTGGTATAGAGATTATCCACAGGGAGGTAATTACCACCACTGCGTGGCGAGGTATCACTGAAGGACGGCATCAGTGTATCAGGGTCGCATGCATCGCCAATGCCGTCGCCGTCGGTATCTGTCTGATCAGGATTCGGCACATCGGGACAGTTATCTTCGTCATTAGGAATACCATCCCCGTCAATATCATCAGGATCTTCAACCTCTTCAAATAATGGTGGGTCCCCCGTATTGGTAATAATATCGATTCCGCCGGTGATTTGATTTGGATAAACCGGCACAGGTTCGTAGATGTACCAGATATCGTCCCACGGAGTTGGGGGATCGTGGATGGGGGTGCCGGATTCTGGCATCCATTCGGCACGGAGAAAGCCGTATGCGGTTGAGAAGCTAATGCTTTCTCCCGGATTCAAAGGCCGAGGATTCCAGTAAACCGCACAGGCACTGTCAGCGCCCAGGAATTCGGACTGCGTGAATGGAGTTCCATCTGCCGTGAAATCCCATTCCGTGAGGAAAATATCAGGCCAGTAGGCTGTGACAAAGCGATCCGGCGGTACGACTGCAGAATTGCGCATGGTGCCGAGGGCTACAATGGTCGGGAAGTCGAGGCTGTCGTATACTTCAAACTTGTCCGGCACATCGGCACCCACCCATTCGCGCTCGGTGGTAACCTGTTCTCCCTCTACAATAAAGGGAGCGTCGTCGTTATTGGCCAGCATGGTGTCGTACATAAGGCGCACGCCAGCCTCGATAGGATCCGGGCCGATATTGGTGAGCGTATAGGTGATGAGCGCATCGTCAGGATTATTTGTTGGCCCCGCGTAGTTGCCGATCTGAAGCCGTTCGGTTAACTGCAGCACATTGCCGATCAGCCAGGTGCCCTGCGCCGTGTTGGTGCTATCGTTTATCTGCAGCTGGCTAACTACTACCCCGATCGGTTGCAAGCGATTGGAATAATCTGTGGTAATGCCATCCTGGATGATGCGAACAGAGCTGAAGGAAGTTGCTGGGGTGGGAAACCCGAAAAGCAATATCGGGCCATCAAGCACTGCCGCCGTAAACATGCCCCAGGTGTCAATGGCGACCTCAATAAAGTTGCTGCTGAACAGGTTGTCGCCAGGAATATTCCGGTCATCGGCGCTACCGTCGCCCACTCCCGGAGGATCGGCACCGCCGTAGAATTCAGGCTCAAAATCCTCTGTACCAACGAAGGCTGCTGATACTTCATCCCACCCTTCGGGGAATTCGGGCGGTGTGACGTATACAGCGTAATCGCCGCGCGGAGGAAGACCGCGGATTTCGTATCTGGAGTCGTACATCTCCATGCTTGGAGCGTTGACGCTGGCATCTCCTGGAATGCGTAATTTTATGCCTGTGTAGACCTGGGCAATCAGCTCGACCGGACGTGGGTAGGCAAGAACTGTATCGAGGGTGAACCACAGCGGCTCACCCGTGGGGAACGGGACACCCGCAAATACGGGAACCTGAACAACAGGGACGTCCGGGAATGGCTCCTGTCCATCCAGAGCATCGCCATCAACCACGCGGCCTGCGATTCCAGCAGCATTATTGAAGACATTCGAGGGATAGTTCATGCCGAGTGATATCTTATCGTCCAGGTCAAGGCTGCGAAAGTCGTAGGGATTCAGGGGGAATGCGGCATCAGGGCCGCGGTGGCCCCTGCCGGTCATCGTTGCATTGTAGAGGTGCGAATGCGCCAAGCCCATGCAATGGCCCAATTCGTGCAATATGATACCCTCTACATCAAATGCGCCGAGCAGGTCAGCCAGTTCCTGCGGCGTTAGATCGTCGGGATCTTCAGGTGGCAGTCGAAATGCGATTTCAAACTGGTTCATAACGATATCGAAGTCAATTATGGTGCCTGCGTCGTATTCTCGGCGGGGAAGGTAAGCATCAACTAAGCCATCCTGGTCGAAGTCCACAGGAACGAGACCCGCGCTGTTATCAATGACATCTGGAGGAACGCCAATCGCTTGGGTGAGGTCAAAATCGCGGTTAAAATACCATACGCTCGAGAGGCCAATGGCACCAGCATCAAGAACTACGTTCGGGTCCTGGAAGGTGATGAGACAAAAGCGATCGAGCGCAGCCTCGGTGGGTGGCATATAGAATGGCGGATTAATACCAGAGAGAAAGTCTGCATACACGGGGTTTTCGAGAAATTCGAACGTAGAGAAATTAACTTCGTTCCACTGCTCAATCTCTCTCCGAACTGCCTGGAGAATATTAATACTCTGGATGTTGTATGTATTGTTCACTGCTGCAATCACATCGCCAAAGAAATCACGATAAAGGGCGACCAGCACGGGCTGATCTTCCTCCTCCCAATGCAAATTCACGGCCAGGAACGTATCATCGCTTCCATCCTCCGGAACATTTATTTCCTGTTTGAATATCCGCATGGGACCTGCGGCAAATAAGCTACTAGAAAGGAGCACGAATCCCAGCGCAAGAATCATAATCTTTGGATAGCGTGTTTTCATCATTCGTCACTCTCGTCTTAAGAATGGATTCGATATAAGTACCTCTGGGTGCTTAGCCTACACTACGTATAGTTCGAAATCCGTAGGGGTTCAAGATTTTGATCCCCTATTTCTTAGGAATATAGCCTGCAAAGACTTCTCGGTTGAGTGCGGGTCTCCTTACTGATTGAGAATTGTTTCAATCTCCACTGTAAAATCGTTCAGAGTCTTAAGTGTTGAGAATCGCAGCACCGGTGGTATAGCTTCCTCATCAGCGGGCAGCTCTACAGCCTGTGGCCCGTCGAGTTGATCGCGGAACCCAAAAACCTTTGACGAAATAGGCGGGTCCTTTCCGATAAAGACAATTGGCGATTCGTCTGGCGCGGCTTTGGAGGCGAGCTGAGCATCCTTCGTGGAAGAGTCTGATTTTTCTGCCAGTGGCGTCCCGGTTCCCTGAGTGCTCGATGATGATAAGGAGGGAAGCAGACCGGCTTTCGACATGGCTCTGATGCGGGACTTTGGCACATTAGCGAGCGGGCTTTGCGGCGTATTGGCTGGCAACGCCGCTGGTTGTGTCAAAGCCTTGAAAGCCTTATCCGCGCTCTTTCCATCAGCCAAAATGGCGATGTTTTCCAGACGGAAGCGCGTTACACGCTTTTCTCCAGTGCGAGGATCAGTAATGATGCTATACTTACCCTGCGCCAGGCCAACCACCTGGGGCGAATCGAGAAGGCGAGACTTCGGGTTTCGAGGTTTTGGCGGTGTGAATGCAAACTCTCTCTTCTGCGTGGAGAGAAACAGTAGCACTTCTTCGTTAGTATAAAACTCAGGCATGCCAGTTACGTGCTGGGCAATGGGAATAGGTTCCTCGAGCACGCCGCCCATCTGCGTGATTTCCACCACACCACCGATGTTGCCTTTCAGATACTCACTCACGTTGATGGTCATCGTGGTTTCAATATGGCCGCTGACCCAGCGGCTTTCCTTCTTTGTCACTGTGCCAATGCAAATAACATCCGCCCTTTTCGCTATTTCTTCAATTGAGAGCTTTTTCATGTATACGGCCATGGCGCTCGTAGTGCAAAGGCCGAGCAGAGCCAGCAGAATCACGGCAAACATAACGGCGCCTTGCCAGTCTTTGCGCGTTTTCATGATCCAGAAACCTCCAGTTTCTCACCTGATTTGCCAAGCATCAGTGCTTGTGGGCTCTCTCATGCTCGCAACGGAATGCCAGCCGTTGTCAAGTCAGCACCTACGGATTTGGCATTACCACACTAGGCTCCTCATTTGACTGAAAACGAACGATATTACCCATGCTAATAGTGCCGCGTGTGGGATCGTATATCCAACTATAAGTCAGAGCCGCCCCGGGCGGCTGAGGAGGGTATCGTCCGGGCTCGCCGCTTGACAGAACACCGATGTATCCGTCCGGGCCAACTGAAACAAGCATGTATCCAGGCCGCTTCTTCTCCGGGTCGACGTTTAGGTAGTTGACATAACGATAGGTCTGAATTGGATCGTAGTAGTCAATCTTATTCAGCGGTGCAGCCACGGCCCTCTCAAATATATCAACTGGAAGACTTGTCAAGTAAGCTATAGGGGTAGTCAGACGACTCATGTCCTCCATTTTCGTGTCCAGATCAGGTACAAAATGATCCGTATTTTGCTCCGGATCAGCCATGCCGAAGTGCCGTTTCGGATATTTGTTATGGTCAACAGCGTATGCTTCCAGGCCGTTCAGCATTGTGCGCATATCAGCTTTAACGCGCGAAACTTTGGCCCGAGTTTGGGCTTCCAGAAAGTTCGGTACGGCAATGGCGGCGAGGATTGAAATGATTGCCACAACAATCAATAGTTCAATGATCGTGAAGCTCTTTTTACCTCTGCACATGCTATTGATAAACAATTCTAATCCCTGTGAGCAGAATGCCAGCGTTGACCACGCGCAATCTAACCTTCCCTCATATTAGACGTATCACAGTGCCAAAAGTTTCAGGCCGCCTTTTCTCGTCGAGTGAGTCTTAGGAGAGCATTCCGAAAAGGAGACTTTTCTGTTTATCAGAGACAATGGAGACTATGGAAAAAATAGACTCTTTCGTCAAGTTAAAAAACACCTCAATTGCTTTATTAAGGCGCATTAATCTGCGCGCTGCCGTATTAACGGGCATTAATCTGTCAGCTGCCACAGGGTGAAATGGCGGTACGTCTTCATTTTCTCACTCCGTTACCCACTGGGAGGATGTTGGTCGCTATTATCTGACGGTAATTGGCACTGTATTTGACTCTTAAACGCGTCCCAGGAGTTTGTTGCAATGGCTTGACGAATCTGACGAATTAAGGATAGGAAAAACGCGAGATTGTGGAGTGTATTCAACCGCGCGGCCAGGATTTCCTTTGATAGAAAAAGGTGACGGAGATAGGCACGCGAGTAATGGCGGCAGGTATAGCATGGGCAATGAGGATCAACAGGCTCCGCATCTGCTGCGTATGCCGCGTTCTTGATGTTAATTGTGCCACCGCTGGTGTAGAGCTTACCATTGCGGGCATTACGGGTGGGAATTACGCAGTCAAACATATCCACACCGTGGTCAACGGCGGTGATGAAATCCTGGGGCGTGCCAACGCCCATTAAGTAGCGCGGTTTGTCTTCAGGAAGATGGCTCACCGAAAGGTTGAGCATTTCGTACATCATCAGCCTGGGTTCGCCCACGCTGAGTCCGCCAATGGCATAGCCGGGAAAATCGAGTGCAGCGGTTTCGTGTGCTGACTGAACGCGCAATTCTGGATACACGCTGCCTTGCACGATTCCAAAGAGTGCTTGCGCCGGATTTTTATGTGCGGCCTGTGAGCGCCTTGCCCAGTTTAATGTGAGCTGGGTTGAGTAGCGCGCATAGTCAATCTCGCATGGGTAGGGAATGCATTCGTCGAGCACCATGATAATGTCGGCCCCAAGCAGGTTCTGGATCTCAACTGCTTTTTCGGGAGTCAGGCGGTGAAGCGAACCATCAAGTGGTGATTTAAACGTGACGCCGTCTTCGTCAATCTTGTTCAACGCGCTTAGAGAAAAAATCTGAAATCCGCCGCTGTCAGTAAGAAGAGGGTGATCCCAATGCATGAATTTATGAAGCCCGCCAAGCTGATAGATCACCTCTGCTCCGGGACGAAGCAAGAGATGGAACGTATTTGCGAGAATCAGTTCAGCACCAAGCTCGAGCAGCTCCTCCGGTGTCATTGCCTTAACAGTTGCCTTTGTGCCTACTGGCATAAACACTGGCGTCTGGACGCGACCGTGCGGAGTTTCGAGAACGCCGATACGCGCTCGGCTGTTGGGCGCCTTATGCGTGACAGTAAAACGAAACATTACTATTGTACGGTCTCCTGCAAATTAAACAATCAGCATTGAATCACCATAGCTATAGAAGCGGTACTGCTGCTGAATCGCCAGTTGATATGCGGATTTGATAAAATCGAGGCCAGCAAATGCGGCAACAAGCATGAATAGAGTTGTGCATGGGAGGTGAAAGTTAGTCACGAGTGCGTCAACCATCTTGAATTGATATCCCGGAAGGATCATAAGCGTTGTCATACCTGTTGCTGGGGCTATAAAACCATCAGACCTGGCTAAGGTTTCCAGCGTGCGCACTACAGTAGTGCCGACTGCCACGATTCGCTGCCCTGCGTGTTTTGCCCGTGTGAGCATTTCGGCATTTTCCTGGTCGAGTGTAAAGTATTCAGCATGCATGGGATGATCTTCAACCTTTGGGGTTATGACTGGTTTGAATGTGCCTGCTCCAATGTGCAGGGTAACCCAGGCCAGGTCAATACCCGAAGCCCGCAGCTTCTCAAGTAGTGGAGTGTTGAAGTGCAGGCCTGCGGTTGGGGCGGCAACCGAGCCTCGCTCAGTCGCGTACACCGTCTGGTAGCGTTCCTTGTCGCCTTGTTCTTCCAGAGGTAGCTGGCGAGGGAATTGCGCAATGCGCTTTCTGGCCTGGAGAATATAGGGCGGTAGCGGTGTGTGGCCGAGCTTATCCAGGGTCTCCCACCACTCGCTGGAACAGTTAAACTGAATCAGACGTTCTCCCTTACCGCGGTATTCGAGCACTTCGGCTTCAAGTAGGTTTTTTTGAAAGACGATTCGGGTACCTTTTTGAATTTTCTTTCCGGGTTTGACCAGGGCTGTCCAGCGCTTGGGCGCCTCTTCACGCAGCAGAAGGACTTCTACTGCGCCACCAGAGGGAATCTTGTGACCAATAAGACGGGCTGGGATAACCCGGGAGTTATTAAGCACCAGTGCATCGCCGGACCGCAGCAGTGTGGGGAGCTCAAAGAAGCGATGGTGTGAGATGCTGTGCGAGGAGCGATTGACGACCATGAGGCGTGCTTGGTCGCGCTGTGCCGCGGGATGCGTGGCCACGAGATGTTCAGGGAGTGGGTAGTCGAAGAGACCTAGATCCATTAGATATGTTCACCGTGGTTCTCATACAGTCAGTGCCGCTCGCGTACGTTCGGTGCATTCTCTATGGCATCCGAACACGCTAACAGAATTCGCGGCGGACAGAAGTTTATCTTGAATTTGTCCAACCCTTTATTGATGGTATACGTAGATTTTCTTGCCTAGGGTTTATGATGTTTCTTTGTCTAACGAATTCAGTGTGATGAAATCAACGTTTTTCTTGGAGCAGAGCCATGGTGCGCATTCTCGGGCTTGACGTCGGCGACGTGCGGATTGGCGTTGCGCTAAGTGATCCACTTGGCCTTACCGCACAACCGCATGCGGTGATCACGCGCGACCGGAAGGGAAGCGAGTTCTCTGCGCTCCAGCGCATTCTTGACGAGTTCGAGGTAAAACGTATCGTGCTCGGACTTCCCCTCAATATGAACGGGACGCTGGGGCAGCAGGCTCAACGAGTTCAGAAATTTGCCGAGATGCTGCGTCGCATGGCACCGCACCTTGAGATAGAGTTCTGGGACGAGCGACTGAGCTCCGCAGCGTCGGAGCAGATACTGATCAACTCTGGCATGCGTCGGAACAAGCGGCGTCGCACCATTGACAAGGTGGCTGCGGCCATTATTCTGCAGGGCTATCTTGACCGACAGCGTGCTCAAAGCGCCGAGTCTGAATAATAGGTTCCCGCCCAGGTCGTGAAAGGTCGCAGATAACGCCAGTTTACGCGACCCTGGCGCATAGTGACCTACAGAGCAACTCGCAATAGTGCAGCAGCGAAGATCGTTGTGCTTAGAATCTCCACGGCCAAATCTGGCAGATAAGTACCGACGCAATCATACCTACAATGTCACCTATCAGACATGCGGGTACTGCGTGTCGGCTGTTTCTCACCCCAACCGCGCCAAAGTACACTGCCAACACGTAAAAGGTTGTCTCCGTGCTCCCCTGGATACACGAGGCGATCAGGCCGTCAAAAGAATCTGGCCCATATTCTTTAAAAATTTCAATCATAACCCCGCGGGCACCGCTACCTGACAGCGGGCGTATAAAGCAAAGTGGAAGAATTGATGGTGGCATGTTGATCAGGTTAGTCACAGGCTTCACGATGCTTTCGAACACGTCCATTGCCCTTCCGCTCCGAAACAGCCCGATCGCCACCAGAATGGCCACCAGATACGGGATGATCATTACCGCGACGTTGAAGCCTTCCTTGGCGCCCTCGACAAAGACCTCGTATACCTTGACCTTACGGCAATAGGCGTAGAGCGTAATGAGCAAAATAATCAGCGGAATGCACCATTGCGAAAAGACATCAATTGTAGTCATGAGAGTGCTAGCCATGGTTTTATTCATCCTTTGGTATCGCTTTTCCTGCGAGGTGGTCGTCGTAGTAATCCGCAGGTGGCTTACTGAATCTTGAGAAGAGCCGGGCAGCCGTGATGCCACCAATGGTTGACAGGGCTGTGGCGATGAACGCAGGAGCCAGAATGGCTTGGGGATTAACCGACCCTGTTGTGGCGCGGAATGCAATGACGCTGAAGGGAATCAGCGTGACACTGGAGGTATTGATAGCCAGGAACATCACCATTGCATTTGTTGACACAGCCTTTTCCTTGTTTAAGGTCTGCAGCTCTTTCATCGCCTTGAGGCCGAGCGGAGTAGCGGCATTATCCAGACCCATCATATTGGCGGCAATATTCATCAGCATTGCGCCCATGGCCGGGTGTTCGCTCGGAATACGCGGAAAAAGCCGCCGCATAACAGGACTCATAAGCCGTGCGAGTGCTGACACGAGCCCTGCTTCCTGGGCGATCTTCATGATGCCGAGCCAGAGCGCCATCAATCCGATATACTCGATGCAGATATTCACGGCAACTTGCGACATCTCAAACGACTTTTGTGTCATATCCGAGCCAATGGATTTCACCGCTTCAATACGTGCTTCGAAGGTTTCCTCATGAATCGCGTCGCTCGTGGCGCTGTAGATGCCAATAATGATGCCCAGGACAATTAGTATGATCCAGACATGGTTCATCATTGGGTAGTCACCTCCTTTCTGAAGAATTTAAGCCTTTGGTTTGGGCTGCGGCATAGATGGCAGCTATACAACGTGAAACCGAGGGATCGGGGAATTAAAGTCTGGGTGGGGACTTTGATTGTTTGCAGCACTTTTGGATTATGCATGGCTAACTCAAGTAACGGACGAACTGGCCCATTACAGATGGAAGATGCAAACTGTTACCTCTGTGCTTCTCATTTTGTATGGACAGGTTATAATCTGTCCCTACCGTTCCTACGTTTACCGGTGTGCGCTAGCCGGTGCACAAGTAGCATATGCAGTGTTTCGATAACTGTTGTTAGCACGTGAATTTTGCTGCGCCCTTGCTTGCGATCATAGCGCAGCGTAAATGGAATCTCCGCGATTTTCGTTGTCAGCGAAGAGAGATTTAGCAGTAGCTCATCGGTACAGGCGAAACCGCTGCGCGTGATGATGCGCTCACCAAAGTGCTGCATTGCTTGACGAAGAATGCTGACCCGGTACGCACGGTATCCGCATGTGTAGTCTTTGACGCCTGGCAAGTGAAGAAAGATTTGGAAGAGGAGCTTTGCCCCGCGACTGTAGAACTTGCGGAGTACAGGAACCCCGATTTCCTGGCTGCCCGGTTGATAGCGCGATGCGATGACTATGTCGCAGCCCTGCTGAATTTTCGCCACCATATGGGGGATATATTCGGGCGAATGCGTATGATCAGCATCCATACTAATCACAACATCGTCGTCGTCCTTGGAAAGGGTTAATGCTGCAGCAAGGCCGGTTCGAATAGCTTGTCCGAGCCCTTGATTGGTGGGATGTGAGAGGATGTGGATGGGGAGAATTGGCGTGTAGCGTTCAATGACGTGGAGTGTCTGGTCTGTGCTTCCATCATTTACAACGATCAACTGAAGCGGAACAGGAAGTTTGGCTGCGACGTCTTTGAAATTCTTGAGGAGATTCCCGATGCTAGCTTCTTCGTTAAAGGCGGGCAGCAAAACGATAGTTTGGGTCATCGTAGCGCCTGTTCCATTGTGTGCGGACTGGGGTATTCATGTGCCGGGATATGCTGGACGGCCTTGCGCACAAACAGGTATTCCTGCCATGCTCGCTCAGACAATTACTGGCCCCGCAGAAAGTATAGAAACGCTCTCAACCAGGCAGCTCGCGGCTTCGGACTCAGGAGCTGGACTTGAGGATACTACTTGAGCTGATAATCTCAGCACCAGCTTTACGCATCTGCTCGAGCGCCTGCTGGCTGCCCTCTGGTGTCAGACCTTTGATAGCATCTTCAAGAACCTTAACCTCATACCCCCTTATGCACGCGCCAAGCACCGCCGCTTTGATACAGTAATCTATTGCAACTCCGTAGACCACCAGCTCGCCCCTCTTGAGCTGAGCAAGCAGCACTTCGGTATTCGGGTTTGAGAAGATGTCAAGCGACGATTTTTCGACGATCACCTGCTCCGCGGAGCCTGGCAGCGCAAAACTACCCCGCTCCGGGATTACTACTGGAGCGGAGGTGAGCGTTTCTGGCACTTTCTGCTGTCCAGGGGTTCCCTTGATGCAGTGCGGTGGAAACTGCTGAAATTCAGGATCATCTGCGGTATGGGCGTCCATAGAAGAGATAATCGGGATGTGATGTGCCCGGGCAAATTGCGTAAGTTGTTTTAACAAGGGAAGGAGCTGCTCGGCACTCTCAACGTAAAGACAGCCGTGTGGCAGCATGAAGTCAATTTGCGTATCAATATCTATAAAAATCCACTTCCGTTCGTCTCCCATGTCAAGACCTCCACACCAGAATACAAAAAGAGAGATTGGACATGCGGAAATTACGATGAATCTAGGAAGGGTGGTAAAAAAGGTCAAGCAATTTTGCAGATTATAGCGGATAGACGGAAGGTGCGCCGTGTAAAATGGATATACCACAGCGCTCGCTGTGGCCAACAAAAGACTAGACAAACTTCTGTGTGTGTAATACTAGGGTTCTTCGATTTGATTTGATACAGGCTCTTGGAGATTGGCGAGGCACAAACGGAAAGCGGAAGGTATCCATACCGTGTGCAGGTCTACTATGACCTCTAAGCGATGTGAAATAGCAAGTGGGGACGTCAATGGTTAAAGTACTGTTTCAGGCGTTGCGTCCGAAGCAATGGACGAAGAATCTCCTCATCTTTGCCGGGATCACTTTCTCGCAGAACCTGTCCAACTTGCATATGGTGCGCAATGTGGCGCTGGCATTTGTGGATTTCTGTCTGCTTTCAGGCGTTGTGTACCTGATAAATGATATTAAGGACCGCGACACAGATCGCGAGCACCCCGAAAAGTGCTTACGCCCGATTGCTTCCGGCGCGCTGCCCATTCGGGTAGCCATAGTATGGGCGGTGGTGCTGAGTCTGATCGGACTCGGCGGCGCGTTTCTGATTACCGTGAGTTTTGGAATCTGTGCGGTGGTTTACGTTGTACTGCTCACGGCATATTCATTCCATTTGAAGCACATCGTCATTCTGGACATCATGGTGCTATCGCTGGGCTACGTCTTGCGTGCGGTTGCCGGCGTCGCGGCCATCCGCATCGCTAGTGTCGAGATCGTTATCACACCGTGGTTCATAGCATGCACGCTGTTTCTTGCGCTGTTCATAGTAATATGCAAGAGGCGCCATGAGCTGGTGCTTCTAGATAATCGGGCAGGAAGTCATCGTAAGGTATTGCAGGAATACACGCCGGCATTTCTGGACCAGATGGTGGCCGTCACCACCTCGACTACAGTTATTTCGTATGCGCTCTGGACGACTCTGGGTCAATTTAAGGGTCACATGGTTTATACGTTACCCTTTGTCGTATACGGCATTTTTCGCTACCTTTATATTGTCTACAGGAAGGAGGAGGGAGGTGCCCCTGAGATCGCGTTGTTGCGCGATCGATCGCTCCTCATAAATATCTTTCTCTGGTTGATTGCTGTCGTACTCCTCCTGTATCTCTAAAAAGGGCAACAGGGGCACAGCGCGGATAGCGCTGTTTTCTTATTCATCCCAGGATTGTGGATCATGAACATTATTATTGTTGGAGCTGGAACGGTTGGGTCGAATATCGCGGAGCTCCTGCTTCAGGAGAACCATGATATTACGGTCATTGATATTAATAAGGGGCGCCTGCAGGATCTGGGCGAGCTGCTGGACATCCGAACGCTTCACGGGTACGGAGCGAGCACGGAGGTGCTTGCAGCCGCAAGGATTGCCGAGGCGCAGTTGCTCCTGGCGGTAACGAACAATGATGAAGTGAACATGATCAGCGCGTTCACGGCCAAGCAGATGGGAGCACGCAAGACCGTTGCTCGTGTGCGCAACCGGTGCTATCTGGATGCTACCAAGTTAAACTATCGCCGATTCCTGGGGATTGATCTCATTATCAGTCCAGAGATTCTCACCGCTGTCGAGATCGTTAGATTTCTCGATAACCCGGATGCAGTAGCACTGGCGCACTATGCACATGGGAAGGTGCAGCTGCGCCAGCTCGTGTTATGTGCGTCTTCGCGATTTGTTGGTGAGCCATTGCGCAATATCAGCCTGCCGGAGGGCGTTCTGGTTGTCTCAATCGCAAGAGAGAAGGCACTGATCATCCCAAAGGGCGACGACCAACTGCTTCCTGGTGATAAGATTACGATCATCGGTATACCTGAACGCATGGCTGAGGTGCAGCGGATGTTTAAGCCATCTTCACCTGAAGTGGAGACCATTGTGATTGCGGGTGGGGGGGAGACAGGCCTCTTTCTTGCCGAGACGCTTGAACAACGCGACTACAAAGTCAAACTCGTTGAGGCGAATCGTGAGCGCTGTCATTATTTGAGTGAAATTCTGACTCGAACAGCAGTGGTTCACGGCGACGTGACAAAGCTTCCTTTCTTGCTCGAAGAGCGGGTTAAGAATGTTGACGTTTTTATCGCGGTGACCGGTGATGATGAGACCAATGTGATGTCGAGCGTGCTGGCGAAGGAAATTGGGGTCAAGCAGTGTGTGACGAAGGTTGGGCGGCCAGATTATGTAGCTGTCTTGCGGAAGATGGGTATTGACCTCGTCCTGAGTCCCCGGATGGTGACAGCCAACAAAGTATTGGCACTGGTCAAGCGTGGCATCATTAAGTCGGTCTCTCTAATCGAAGAAGGGAAAATAGAAGTGATTGAGTTCCAGGCCATGGGGGATTCAAAGGTGGTTGGTCAGCCGTTGAGTCAGATTGCGTTTCCCAAAGGAACCCTTGTGGCGGCCCTGGTGAAACACGGAGAGGTCAGGGTTCCACGCGGAACTGATGTGATTGAGGCTGGGGACATGGTGATTGCTGTCGGATTGACCGAAGTGATTGATGAGCTCGAGGCCCTGTTCCATTCGCAAACCAAAATTCGGGTCTAAGAAAAATACGGCTGGCCGGGGTTGTAAATACCGAGTTGTATAGCTGGCCCCGATATCGCATCCGGGAGAGTTGTGAGTGAATTTTCGGATAGTTCTTCGGCTACTTGGCCTGCTTGTGTGTTTTATCGGCCTCACTATGGGCTTTGCCCTCTTCTGGAGTCTCTACTACCGCGATGGATCTACACACGCCCTCCTGTTTTCTATAGGACTCACCATTGGCATTGGGGGACTGCTCTTTGGTCTCGGCAAGTTCCAGAAAGAAGAGATATTTCGTAAAGAGGCATTGGCAGTAGTCGGCCTAAGCTGGCTGCTGATTCCCGCTGTTGGAGCCCTTCCCTTCGTATTCTCCCACACTGTTCCCAGCTACATTGATGCGTATTTTGAGGCGATGTCCGGGTTTACTACTACGGGGTCAACAGTGCTGGTCAATATCGAGAGCGTGGCACCCGGCATTCTGTTCTGGCGCAGTTTTACCCATTGGCTCGGCGGTATGGGGATCATTGTTTTGTTTATTGCGGTGCTCCCCTTTCTTGGCGTGGGGGGGCGTCGTCTATTCAGCTCGGAAGTTTCCGGGCCAGTGTCTCAGGGACTAACGCCGCGGATTAAAGAAACTGCGCTCATCCTCTGGAAGATTTATATCTTGTTGTCGGTAATCGAGACGGTACTGCTCGTGCTCTGTGGGATGAATCTTTTCAATGCGCTGTGTCATACATTTGCCACAATGGCCACTGGTGGGTTTTCAACGAAGAATGCAAGTGTGGGGCACTTTGCAAGTCTACCGATTGATCTTATTATGATAGTGTTCATGTTTCTGGCTGGGACGAACTTTGCTCTGCATTATCGGTTATTGAAAGGCGAGAGATTGAGCCATTTTCGCGATGCAGAGTGGAAAGCCTACGTGGGAATTCTGCTCTTTTCCATACTGTTCATCAGCGGACACCTGTGGGTCCATCAGATTTATGCCGGGATAGGGGAGGCGTTGCGCCACGGGGCCTTCCAGGTTGTTTCCATTATGACAACCACCGGGTTTACTACAGCGGATTTTAACGGTTGGCCTCCGGGGGCAAAGGGTTTGCTGGTTGTCTTGATGTTTATCGGTGCCTGCGCAGGGTCAACGGGAGGAGGAATGAAGGTCATTCGCATTGTGATGCTTCTCAAGATTGCCCGATTTCGCCTTGAGCAGATTTATAGCCCACGTACTATTCGAAAAATTCGTCTCGGTGGGGCGGTGGTGGAGGATGAAGTAATTCTGGCGACGCTGAGCTTCTTCTTTATTTTCATCCTGATTTTCATAATTGGGACGCTTGTCATTTTGGCCATGGGCCTGGATTTGGTGACCGCGGTCAGCGCCGTGGCTGCCACATTGAATAATATTGGCCCAGGGCTGGAGAAAGTTGGTGCGATTGAGCATTATGCCCATCTCCCCGGAATTGGCAAGATGGTGCTGTCACTGTGTATGGTGATCGGTCGTCTGGAACTTTTCTCGATTCTTATCCTGTTCGTGCCAATGTTCTGGCAGCGAAAGTAGATGGGTGAGAGTTCAAGACTCCCCGTGTATCGTCGGGTTGAGTCCAGGTGTTAAATATGTGGCACGCGTGACAGCCACGTTCGTCAAATTATGATAGGGCTTGACTTTGCAAAGGAAGACGCCTTAGGGTGGATTATTGAGTACAGGGAGAAGTTGAACGCGCCAAGGCGTCTTATCCTGCCGTAGCGCGACAGATTATAATCTGTCCCGACATGGTTAAACAATTCATTTTCTCAAGTGGTGTTGATCTTCATGTTCATTATTATCACACCGATACTGGGTTGGAGTTGGCCTGCACTTGCGCCAATTATTGCAGCAGCAGCTGGGCTCCTGGGCTACAGCAAGCTGACTGGGGATTCAGCGAAGGATTGGCTGCGGGGAAAGCTGAACTGCAAGCTTGAAAACCTGCGGAGCGTGGAGATTGCGATAAATGAGTTTCTGGCTGACGTTGTGGCCGAAGAGCTGGGACGCGAGGAACGCCTGGACTTCGAGAAAGAGGATTTCGTGCTCACGTTTCGCAAAGATGTTCGCGGCAAGTTCTTTATTGAAGTGACCGGCCCTCGGACTGCCACGCGCATGGAACTAAAGGCACGCGGCGAGGAATTTGCCCGGAACCTTATTCAGCAATTTGCCCACCACAAGATTGCTCGCGAGCTTGACAGGCGCGGTGTGCAGATTGTGGAAGAGGAAGTGACTGAAGAGGGCGATATTGTACTGCGCACGCGGCGATGGGCGTAAAGCAGTGCATATCTCTGGATCTGGCCGATGTATTGAGAGAAGCGAGGTATGAGGTATATAGAAAAGCGCGGCTTGCGAGTTACCCGGACATTCAGAAAATCTGATTTTTCAATGGGATCAGAATAGTGGGACGATTTTCACATCTGGAGCGCGGCAAAACCCGCAACGTGGTTGTCAAGCCAGAGCGCAAGGCCGAGGGCAAGGAGCGACTTACAACCGAGGCCTATGATTTTCCGTATTATATTGCCCGGGCCGACGAGCAGTTCTTTCATGGGGAATATGAGAAGGCGTTGCGGCTTTACTCGCGGGCACTCCAGCTGGATAACTCGCAGAAATATCCCTGGGTTGGCCAGATATTTTGCTTGCTGGAGATGAATCAACTAAAGGAAGCGGACTTGTGGGTGGCCCGCGCGTTGCAGCTCTTTCCTGAGGAACCGTCGCTTATTTCTCTGCGCGCGATTATTTATGCCCACAAAGGAATGATACGGCGTGCCATCGGCACCTCAGACTATGCCTTGAGCAAAGGGTCGAGTATGTTTGCGTGGATTGCTCGGGGCGAAGTCTTGCTGATGGCTGACAACAAGAATTCCCATTTCTGTTTCGAAAAAGCGATGGAAATGGCAGAATTCGACGACTGGAGGACCCCCATGCGCATCGGCATGGTATATTTTAAGCGCAAGGCCTATTCAAGCGCCCTGACCTATCTCCAGAAGGCCTGTGCTTCAAATGTCAGAAATTCTTTCCTCTGGTACCACATGGGCCTTTGCTATCATAAGCTCGGATTTGAACAGAAGGCCATGGAGGCGCTCAAACTGGCGCTTGAACATAACCCAGAATTTCGACCTGCCGAAAGGGCCCTGGAAATGGTCAGTCGCACCCCTTTCTATAAGCGATTCTGGCGCTTTTTGAGCCGTAAGTAAACTAGCATCAAACCTTTCTCAAATCTACGCCCATCCGTAATCCGATTGCTGTTCCGAATATCCTGCAAGAAATCTAAGCGGCCTTATGGATTGACTGAAGGCACGTTTGTGTAACCATTTACCCAAAATGTGCAGTAACCTTCCCAAGAAACCCCTTGAACCAGCACGAAGCTATTGCTGTTGATCATCTCCTGGATCGTAAGGCTTTAAAAACCAGTGTAACGGCTTAGAAATCAGGCAATAGTAATTTGCGAGCGGTGCTGATTGCTCTGGCATAGATTTTGCGCTTTTAAATGAAGAAAACTGCCAGGTGTTGGCACCGAATGCTGATAAAAGTCAAAATGGACTAAAACTGCATAATCGCTACTCAGCTTGTTGCTGGAATGACAGGGCGCAAAAATATCGGTCACCATGCTAAGTGCTGAGGACCAACTGTCTGTTGAAGAAGGGATTCGTCAAACTGGGATCAGGAAAGCGCGTATCCACGATGTTAATGAGCGAAGAACCATACTTTTTATCTGCGGCGTTGCCCGTGAGTTGTGTGAAAAGGTCTATGTCGGGAATATTCGCCTGGTCAATCGGAAGCGCCCGGAGCAAGCTAGGCTCGGTATAATATGAAGATATGTACTGCCATACCCACAGTTGAACTCTTCCGGAGAATTTTTAGGAGGGGAGTCTGGCTTTCATATGCTCCGAATCCGAATAAGTCACCCTGCATTTGTGGCAATTACTTTGACCCCATCCGTCCTTTCACTCAAAAAGGCCTTCGTAATAACATTGACTATTCTTCGCTGCGCAAAAGTAATCCGACAAAGCCTGGCGTTTCCCCTATAAGGTTTATATCTTCCAGGTTTCTGTCCCGGGCTCAATACATAATCTTCTTCTGCCTTTTACTAGCTCTTGCAAATTATAGCTCTGCCCTTAATCCTGGTGATTATAACGATGTAGACCCTCCGCTGATTGATACTTCAAATTATGTTGAGGTGGCTTATGATGGTATTACTCCGTCAGTATCGAAGGACGAGCAAGACATAGTAAGCATTGACTATTACCAAGATAGTGAGACGGATTTTGGCTATTTCCGCATTCATTTTAGAGACGGTGATGGCAATGAGGCACTGACGTCTAACAGATATTTTGTCTACATTGATGTTAATGATGACTCCCTCTATGATTATTTGCTGTATAATACGGCTCAAGGAGATACCAAGTCCATACTAGCAAAGTGGGATACACCAGCCCACGGAGATGAATGGACGACCGCTTCAGACGATCCACCTGATGTTCTAGGTTATAATGATGCAGCGATTAATAGAGATCTAAATGATAATTATATTGAGTTGGCCTTTCGTCTGTCCGATATTGGTAATCCTTCGTCTATACAAAGTAACATTGTCGTGAGCAATCCCAGTGGTGAACCTACTGACAGTAACTCGCCTGGGGGTGACCCTCAATTTGATCCCGACACTATCATAACAGAATTTAAGGCTGGGCTAGGTATTTTGTACATCAATCCCTATTCTATTCCTTACGATGCCTATACTACAGGAATCGCAACTGCCATAGATCCTTGTGTTATGAAAGTAAACTTCATCTGGCGTCGCCCTGACTCTTCAGTAGCAGAAACCGAACTTGTTTTGGTGGACGGTGCGACGAATCAGGCTATTGACTTTTCCCCCATTCCGGGAGAAGCAAATCAAGGCTTATGGAGCTGTGACGGGATCTTCCTTGATGCTATTGATTTAACAGTAGGCCAGCAGACTGAGAACTTCGAAGTGACAGAACCCGGCACTCCTACACCCACTCCTACGGCTACTTCTACGCCAACTCCAACACCTACGCCTGGTCCAAGTCCAACGCCTACGGTAACGCCTACAGCAACGCCTACACCAACTCCATCATCTACAGCGACGCCGAGTCCAACGCCTACACCAACACCTACGCCCGGTCTGAGCCCAACACCAACTCCTACAGCTACACCGACAGCTACTCATACACCAACTCCTACACCTACGGTGACGCCGAGTCCAACGCCAACACCCTGGCAGATTGTCTTTGACTTTCTACCCGATCGTGAGGAGTGGACCAGCGGTAGCGCGCCGGTTGTCTTTAGTGTTCCTGATTTCAGCTGGGAGCCCGACTACCTGAAGATGATCTCATCAACGAATACGAATACGTTCGGGTACTGGCAGAGTCCTCAGGATGCAATTCCTGCTGAAGCGGATTATCTCTATCGCGCCCGGTTCAGGGTCTCAACCAATATAACAGATCAATCGCTTGTTCCGCAGATACGCCTTAGGGCAAACTCGTTAAATCTGCAGCAGTATGATGTTCTTTCGATCGAGAGCGCGGGTGACGGCGGTGCGTCCCCTGACGCGGCGGGCACGGATTATGACCTTTACTTCGTACCACCAGCAAATGATACCGCTACTATGCTTGCGTTCGATTTGCTGAACTTTAATCCCTTTGATGCGCCAGTGGCAGAACTTTCGCTGGATACGGTTACGGTTGATCGCTTTGCTCTGGATTCGCTCTTCCCGCCGACAGTTGTTCAGGATTACGACTTCGAGCTGAGCCAGGACGGCTGGACAACGGGAGGGGCACCAATAGCGTTCAGTCCGCCGCAGTATATTTATTCTAGCGGTGCACTTGAGCTGCGGACGACGACCAACACAAATACGTTTGGCTTCTGGGGGAACCATCCAGCGGATATAACGATTGAGGCGGACAAATTGTATCGAGGGACATTTGAAATTCGTACAGACGTGACCAACCCTGCTTTGGTTCCGGAGATGCGCCTGCGATTTAACACCGGGAATCTGCAAGCCTCGCACACCTTCGGGATTTCGAGCAGCGGTGACGGGGCAAATTCCCCTGGTACCACGAACATGACATACGATAGGCTCTACTTTTTACCTCCAGCGAATTGTGTTGGTGAAGACTTACTCGTTTCCTTCGACGTGCTCAACTTCTCACCGGACGATGACCCAAATGGGAGTCTTATCCTCGACAGTGCTAGAATCGAGGTCTTCTTACCTCCGGAAGCACCGTAGCGTTGTGGCAGAATTCGACGACTGGAGGACCCCCATGCGCATCGGCATGGTATATTTTAAGCGCAAGGCCTATTCAAGCGCCCTGACCTATCTCCAGAAGGCCTGTGCTTCAAATGTCAGAAATTCTTTCCTCTGGTACCACATGGGCCTTTGCTATCATAAGCTCGGATTTGAACAGAAGGCCATGGAGGCGCTCAAACTGGCGCTTGAACATAACCCAGAATTTCGCCCCGCCGAAAGAGCCCTGCATATAGTAAGTCGTACCCCTTTCTACAAGCGATTCTGGCGCTTTTTGACCCGTAAGTAATATAGCATCAAACCTTTCTCGAATCTATTCCCATCCATAACCCGATTGCTGTTCGGAATATCCTGCAAGAAATCTAAGCGGCCTTATGTATTGACCGAAAGCACATTTGTGTAACTATTTACTCAAAAATGTGCAGTAATCTTACCCATGAGACCCTTGAACCAGCACGAACCTATTGCTGTTGATCATCTCCTGGATTGTAAGGCTTTGAAAATCAGGTAGTAATACTATGGGATTCACTTCTGATCGAACCGGTATAGATTTTGCTCTTATATTGTATGCTAAGATTTTTAATAATTGCCACAATTCGCGGAGTGAAAAGTATGATAAAGAAATTAATAATTACGTTAGCAGTAGCTGCGATAGTAGGACCTGCGTCCTGGGCATTGGCTGATACTACCAACTGGCCGTTTACCACCGCCGGGAATTATACGGTCTCGGATCCGACCAAAGTTGAGGTAGTGGATGGCGTAGCCAAGCTTATTGCGGTTGATCAGACGGATGATGATAATACCTCAACTGGATTTGGCTGGGGAACGCATAATGACACCCAGTGGGATGGGACTAACAATTGGCTGGAGTTAACTGCTACTGGGCAAACCAATGGTTCAGGCGATTTTGTCTCAAGGGTGATGGATGCCGGAGCCACAGCCACCTGGAATAGCATTTCCTGGATACCACAGAGGCCGCTATACAAGGAACTGCCGGATAATAAAGGTATAGAAACTGCTTATCCCAACGGCAATGCTGATATGACTAGTAATGTGCTTTTGATGCACTTTAAGAGGCCAGAAGGGATGGAACTCCCAGATTATGAGGGAATAGAGACATTTGCTAGTGGGGCAAACATGACGGGAAATGTGCTTCTGATGCACATGAATGAAGCAAGCGGAACAATTGTTGATTACAGCGGGAAAGGAAATGATGGTGCACTTTTTGGTGAAGGAGATGAATATGGTGCAGATGGTAAGTTCAATAACTGTATGGATTTTGACGGTAGTGACTATGTAGCCGTATCCGGATTTACAGATTTAAATGGAGCAAGCGAGCTAAGCGTCGAGATGTGGATGAAACAGAACCAGACAACCCAAGGAAGATATTCCTTATGGAGAGATGGGAATATTCTGATAAACATCGGAGATAATAACAGTATTCCTGGACCAACAAATCTCAGACTGAGACTGAATCTTGATGGTAGCTGGAGGACAAGCCACACGGCGGTTGGTGTGCTTGATACGGGTGTATGGCATCATTGGGCATTCGTATATGATGGCACTTATGCAAAGATCTACAAGGACGGACAGGAGATATATAGTAACAACGCTGACGCCAGTTATAACGCTGTATCTACTGGTTCTGGTGACCTGCAGATAGGATATCGTCAAGGTCAGACTGGGCTTGATGGCCTAATGGATGAAGTAGCAATCTACAACAGAAGCTTATCAGCAGAAGAAATCTTAGACCATTACTTGCGCGGCATTGCATTAGATTCTAGTGGGCAAGAAAATAATGGAATTATTGTGGGGGCCAGAAGTACTAGTGGAAAATTCAACGCTGCTTTAAGTTTTGATGGCATCGATGATTATGTTGAAGTTCCCGATTCCAGCAGTTTAGATATTACTAATACGGTTACAATTGAGGCCTGGATAAACTCTCCAGATTTTAAAAACCAATACCCAGCAATAGCGGGTAAGTGGGATTGGAGTAGCATAGATCCACAAAGGTCTTACAGTCTGTATCTAATGGACTGGACAAAGCCCTGCGTTATGGTTTCATCGGATGGTACATATCAAGATCAATTAGTATCTGATACACAATTGACCACCGATACATGGTATCACCTCACCGGGGTATTTACTGGATCAAAATATATAATTTATATCAATGGAGCATGGGATTGTGAGCTGGATGTTACAAAGACCATCCATAGCGGGACGGCTAAAGTTTCAATTGGAGCCAGCATGAAGGATGATACTGTGGCAATAGACGAAACTTTCTCTGGCACCATCGACCAAGTCGCCGTCTACAATCGTTCTTTATCAGCTTCAGAAATCCTTGACCACTATAAAAGAGGGGCTTTGAGGTTGAAGTATCAGGTAAGAAGCGGAAATACCAATCCGCCAACAGGAGATTTTATTGGCCCTGATGGGACAACCGGGACCTGTTATTCTGAACTGGATAACTATACCACGTCTACGCCTTCTTCAAATTTAACCAATGTTTCTGGTAATCAGTATTTTCAATACAAGGCATATTTTGAGACCGATGATGCTTTTTATTCGCCGGAGCTGAACAGCGTAACGATTGGGCCAACACATTATTATGCCGGCAATCCAACAGTGGTCAATGTCTCGGCGGCGCCGGATTTTTCTATTTTGAATAGTTTTGCCGAAACTTTAGGAGCAGGCAATCAGGGTTCAGTAAAGTATCAGATTTCTAATGATGGAATAAATTGGCATTACTGGAACAGCTCTAATTGGGTAGCAGCTTCAGGTTATGCTCAAGCCAATACTGCGGCAGAAGTAAATATCAACTGTGGACAATTTGATGATGATGTAGGTCCAGGTGCTTTTTACTTTATGGGATTCTTGCATTCAGATGCAGCGGCACAGCAAGTGGAACTGGACCAGGTGAATTTGGGGTATACGGGGACTCCAACGCCTACACCAACACCTACGCCAAGTCCCACGCCCACTGTGACGCCGACTCCTACCCCATCACCAACGCCTACGCCTACACCCACTCCAACTGCTACGCCTACACCTACGCCGACGCCCACTGCTACTCCAACAGCAACACCTACGCCAACTACACTCGTCAAGCAATATACGTTTGATTCATCCGTTGAGAGCTGGTCATTCCTGGGGCTAAGTGCTCTGCCGGATTTCTACGGCGCATCGTCCAGCTATAGCGGTGGCCGGCTAGGCATCAGTTCAGCAGGTGATACAACGAACCGCGTGGGGTTCTGGAACGGGCCGACGGAGATTGCTTACGTGGCGGGTAATGCATACAGGGCGAGGTTCCTGGTTTCCTCCAATCAAGCCACGGCTAGTGCGAATCCGCAGTTCCGCATGCGATGGCTCCAGGATCAAGCTCTCGAGTCCGCATCGCACGTGGTGAACGCATCATCTCCTTACAGCAACTCCTTGCCAACTGACCCAACAACGAAAGAATACTCCTGCTACTTTGCGCCGGTCTTGACTGGCAACCTGGGTGTTGCCTTTGATATGCTCGATTTCAGCGCAGGGCAGTATGGTACGCACTATGTTGATCAGGTTGCAGTGGAGCGGTTCCCAGATCCGGCAGCTGGCACAGCGGTCAAGACTTTTACCTCTTCTACTGACTTTTCCAACTGGGGATTCGTGACAAACGTTGGCTACGGTAAAGTTATTTCAGGCGGTGCTGGCACTGGCGCGATCTCAATCACATCCACAACTGCTGACGACAGCAATTTTGGATGGTGGCAGTCTAGCGGAATGGCAAATGAGTTGACGTATGTGGCGGATAAGCTTTATCGGGCGAGATATACGCTGAGGTGCCCGAGCGTCGCGGCGCGGAACACCATGCCACAGATCAGACTGCGTTGCCAGAATGAAGACGGGCAGATGACAGCGACGATGGAGCTCAACAGCCAGGGCGCTGGCGGCCCAGGGGCAATGCCGATAGTTGATGGTACTGACTACGAGGTCTATTGGGAGACCCCAACCCTGCCAGAATCACCAACGACTTTAGATGATGGATTCATCGTGACTATTGATCTGCTTGACTTCGACGCGGCGAAGGGTGGTACCATCTACATG
>CAYVXD010000042.1:0-28727 GCA_964454265.1 uncultured Candidatus Sumerlaeota bacterium
AGCCGATCGTACGTCGTGTTTGTTGTGCCCGGGGAATTTGCCGCGTCGCCTGCGCTTGAAATCCCGAACGTGTGCGAGGCTTGGAGGTTCCCGGTGTTGTACCGCAAGCGCATCTCTGGAACCAGCGCAGGGTTGGTCACGTCTGTACGAATTTCAAATGTCCCTCGATACAGTTTGTCCGCCTCAATAGTTATATCCGCCGGATGGTTCCCCCAGAAGCCAAACGTATTCGTATTGGTCGTCGCCCGCAGCTCAAGCGCACCGCTAGAATAGATATACTGCGGCGTCCTGAACGCTATTGGCGCGCCTCCGGTTGTCCAACCGTCCTGGCTCAGCTCGAAGGTATAATCCTGAATAACTGTCGGAGTTGGGAGCGAAGCCAGAGCAAAGCGATCAACCGTAACCGTATCCAGCGAAAGTTCTGCCGCTGCCACATCGAAGGGATTGAAGTTGAGAAGATCGAAAGCAAGCATGGAGGAGGTATCATTTGCGGGCGGCACGAAGTAGAGGTCATAATCCGTGCCCGCCACGTCAGGAGACGCGCTGCCGTCACCTGCGCTTTCGATCGACAGAACATCATACTGCTGCAGGTTCAGCGAGTTTGCGCGAAGACGTATCTGGGGAATGACGGATTTCGCCGTTATGTCCGTCGAGACATTGAACCTTGCACGATAGAGATAGTCCGCATCCGCAGGGATTGCATCCTGCGGACTCTGCCAGAAGCCGAACGTATTCGTATTCGTTGATGAGATAATCTTCAGGTAGTCAGGTTCCCAGTCGAAATCGGGCTCGCTAAAGGCAACCGGCGCGCTACCGCTGGTCCACTCCTCGCGATCCGGGATAAAGTCAAAGACAATCTGCCACGGCGTGGGTGATGGTGTAGGGGTGGGAGTCGGCGTAGCTGTCGTTGTTGGCGTTGGAGTTGGGGTTGGAGAACCAGTTGGCGTCGGCGTCGGAGTAGGAGTCGGTGTCGTTGTCGGAGTGGGGGTTGCAGTTGGCGTAGGCGTCGGTGTCGGAGTAGGAGTCGGACTGGGAGTTGGGGTTGGAGTGGGAGTTGTCACGCGAAGCATGGCCGGGATGTGAACCGCCGGCTCGTCAGGGTCGCAGCTACGGACTATCACCTTACCATAATAATCACCCATCTCCAGCCCGGAAGCATCAAAGGTAACATCTAAGTTCTGCGACTGTCCACTGTTCAAGGTGCCTGTGGTGATACTCTCATCCAGCCAGGGGATGTCAGCACAAAGCCACAAAAAGGAATTCCGCGCAAATCGGGTGTTATCCGAGTTCCCAATGTAAGAATTAACAAAAACTCCGTTATCACCAAAAACCAACACCCTGCCATCGCCAGCCAAAGCTTGCGTCATCACCAGCTTAGCCCCCGGATCCCAGGCAATCTCATTTGGCGGCATGACACTAGCTAACTCGCCCGCAGCCCTGAGGTAAATCTCTGAAACTCCACTAAATACTGGATGTGTATCTAGGTTAGTGACGTAAAGGTCAAGCGGAGCCAGGCTCGACAGGCCGCAGGTTGTTCCAAAAGCCTGCGAGACCGGGTTAATATTACTGTTAGGAGTGCCAGTGTTGTCGCCCATGACCAACAAGCCGCCACCACCCCCAACAAATGACTCAATGGCGTTCACTTCGCTGGTGGTATAAGGTGTATTCCAGGCAGAGGCCACACACACTACCAGCACGCAATACTCCGCCAGGTTCACATTGTCCACTCCAGCGCTTGTAGTCTCTACAGTATAGCCCATCGTTCCAAGCAATGTTACTAATGAGCTATAAACGCCACTCGGCTCGTAGCTTCCATACACGCCATGAGTTAGGTCCCAGAGCACCTTTGTGCCGCCATTGGTCATGGCAGCCCCAGCCAGGCGCAGTTCAACTGGTATTTCGGCTTTATAAGGCTCACCAGTAGTGAGGTCATATTCACCGGTAAGAGACTCCGGGATTACCTCATCAAATGTCGGCTCAGGCAGGTCAGCTCTGGCTGGTTCTTCGGTACGGAGAGCTCTCTGTTTCGAGTCGCTGGACGCTGACGGTGGCAGAGCACCAGACTCTGTAGGAGAATAGGGCCGTGACGCGTCGATCATCCCAACTAAAGGTTTCTCTGTTCTGACAGGGCTGGCCACTGATGCAGCGCTGCAAATCCCGGTTACGCTTCCTTCTTCTCCCGCGCTTGCAGCAGCGACACAAAAGTTATCCATCTCCGCATCACCAAATCCTCCGAGCCCTACCTTACCCAAGCCCAGAATCGGTGGTGTACCCACAAATCTATCTTCGTAAACGCCATCGAAATCGCGATCGATACAGAAAGTGTAGGTACTACCCACCACGACCGATCGTATTCGGGCAGAAGTAAATGGGGTTACCGTCTCTGAACTCATCCAAGGAAAACCATTGTTCCCTTGGTAAAAATAGACACGCTCAAAATCGCCGTTGGAGTCATTATCCTGTACTTTCACAAAGAGGCAATCGGTATTACTCCGCCAGCGAGTTACATGCGCGCAATATACCAGATGTGGGGAGCCAGAGTAGTGAACTTCAGAGATCAGCTCGACATTATCGCCCTCGTAGGCATTCCAGGTAATGAGATCGGGACTGGTACCGGGCTGGCTGCGCAGCCGGTTGCTCTCGATGCGCCAATCACCAGCTTCCTCTGTCCAGCCATTCACATTAGTGCCATCTGGACGATCAAATTCATCACAATAATAGGGCTGCTCAGCAATTGACCAGTGGAGCGGGGCATCGGCTGCATTTCTAATTGAGATAGCGTCAGGAAGCGTTGTCGAGGCGCCTTGAGGGAGCGTGACCTGAAGTGGTGTGTTCACAGTCACATCAATGTCCGGCCATATCTGGAACAAGTGCTGGTTATAAACACTGGGAGTAAGCCCGGAAGGAGCACCACCCAGTGCATACGGATCACCGAGCTGGTTATCTCCCTCAAGCCGGTATACAGCTTCTACCATTTCTGGCCCAGAATGCCAGCTGCCATCCGCACGACTGTAGTACGCGGAATTCTTTGTGATACCGCCATTATAGACGCCAGCAGCAACCCAGAGCTGGTAGTCACCACCAGCTTGATTAGTCATATCAGCCATACCCCACAAGGTTCCGGGCAATGGCAATGCTGGAATGTCACTATTTGGCGTTCTGAATGTACCTACCCCAATGTCATAGCATTGCGTATCAGCATACTCAGTGCCACCCAAATCAATGCCACCCGCCACACACACCGCACCCGAAGAGCCAATCCAGGGCACCAGCCATGACGCATGGAAGTTAAATCCACCAGGGATATGGGTGAAGTTGCCCAACAAGGCCGCAGTATTGGTCGCAGGATAATAGGCATAAAGCGTGGTAAGATCACCGCCGCTAGGCGTAGTAGCCCCACCGCTGATATAGCAGACGTTATTCACTGGATCGGAGATAATATCTGGCGCCCAGATGCCACCAGCAGGAAGTTCAGGTGGAAGAGCTGGCGTATCCCAGGCATCATCCTGAATGTCATAGCGATGCCACACACCAGATACACCACTTGTGGTATCAGGCAGGAGTAAGATGACAGGGTGACCGTCTTCATCAAAGCCAAATCCACCGTCTATGGGATACTCAATTTGTGGAGACGGCTCAGTGGCGCCGGTAGACCACTTATCAGTCGCCGGGTCGTAGATTTGCACGGCACCGCCAGCTCCAATGCCTCCGATCACGTACGTCTTATCATTGTATTCAATAACCGCTGCATCCACAGTAGCTGTAGACATATCCGTTCGCCGCTCCCAAAACGGCGGTGCCTGCTGGACCAACTGCTGGTTGTAAGTGCTGGGACTAAATCCAACAACAGAAGAGCCGCCAACAGCATAAGGATTACCAAGCTGGGTATCGCCCTCCAGCCGAAAAGCACCTAATACAGGCACAGGCCCGTAATGCCACGCACCATCATGGTGACTATAATAAGCCGAGGCTTGTAATAAATTACCACTTCCATCTGCCCCGTTGACCACCCAGAGCTGGTAGTCGCTTCCGATTTCATTCACCATATCAGCCATAGCGTACCAGGCCTGGGGCAGTGCCGGGATGTCGGCATTTGGTGTTCCGAATGTGGCTGCTCCAATGTCATAGCACTGGGTATCGGCATACTTAACGCTGGCGGAGTCAATGCCGCCAGCCACACATATTGCTCCCGCAGTGCCTATCCAGGGCACCAGCCACGAGGCATGGAAGTCAAATCCGCCGGGGATATGCGTAAAATTTCCCAGCAACGCCGCAGTATTTGTACCTGGATAATAGGCATAAAGCGTGGTAAGGTTACCACCGCCAGCCGAGCTAGCTCCGCCGGTGATATAACAGACATTGTTCGCCCGGTCGGAGACGATGTCTGGTGACCAGATGCCACTAGCCGGTAAGGGTGAGGGCAATGCTGGTGTATCCCAGGCATCATCCTGAATATCGTAGCGATGCCAGACACCAGTTGGACTTCCACCGACAGTATCGGGCAAAAGTAAAATAACGGGATGGCCATCCTCATCAAATCCAAAGCAGCCGTCTATAGGATACTGGATTTGTGGCGATGGCTCCGTGGCACCGGAAGACCATGTGTCAGTCGCCGGGTTATAGATTTGCACTGCACCGCCGCTCTCATACCCACCAACTACATACGTGAGCTCATTGTATTCAATAACCACTGCATCCATAGCCGCGGTGGGCATATTCGCCCGCCGCTCCCAATACGGTGGTAGAATTCCGGATTCAACCTTGACGTCATCCACCATCCAGCCAAAGAAGGCGTTGGAGACATTGTTTACCGAGTCGAAGCGGAAACGAATACGCACTTGCTGGCCTATGTAGGCGTTCAGATTAATTTTTACCTGATACCAGGCCCCTTCAGAGCCAGTACTGCCCCAGATAGGGGTCCAGGCGCCACCACCATTGGTTGAGATGTCTACATAGCGCTCGTCGACACCACAGTTCCCGCTCCCGCATTCCGTCTGTTCGTAACTCCAGAAGGAAAGCTCAACTTTCTCCTGAGCGGAAGTTAAATCCACGTCGCTGACCATGGTTAGGTCACCTGTGTTGGCAAATCCAGTGTCATAGGTGCAGACGCCGTCCTGACCATAATAGGCCGCGTGGGTAGAGCTGGGGAATGGTGTTACCCATGCGCCGCACGTGTCACCCTCGGCCTCCTGGTTCCATAAGCCACTCGCAGTCCAGTTGGCATAGCCTGACTCAAAGTCGTCGAAGAAATCCGTGGTACTGCTAAGATAACCTCGACTCGCAGCATTAACTCCAGCAGAAGCCATCGAGGGACTAACAGACTCCGGTGGAAGCACTCCGGTTGTAATAATGCCCGTGGATACCTTTGCGGATCCACTTGCAGCCTCTGCCTGAATTGATTCTTCAGCAGAAGCAATAATCTCTCCGGCAAAAAATCCAAAAACAACGATTGTTACAAGGCTAATGATGGCAAAAGACTTTAAATGTTTCAACATACGCTCCTTTCTCATTAGGTCTTATTTTTCTTATCTTACGTATCCATAAAAATCTTTAAAAACCTTTGACCCTTTTTTTGGGATTATCCAGAAAAACGGACAAAAAGTCAAGATATGCGTAGTTAGAGACACCATCCTTGTGTCCTGTTTTGATTGAAGAATACCACAGAGGGACTATTTTGTATTGAACCTAAACCCAATAATAGATAATCCCTGCGGTCAGGACGTAGGGGCGGGGTTACCCCGCCCATGGGCGGCCCGCCGCGGCGGGTCGCCCCTACAGCATTTTGGCCAGGCAAAAGTATTAGGAAGGGCGCTAAATATAACAGCCCTGCAAAAAACAAACAGAACACAACAAATCAGATTAGGACACCACGGACACCATCAAAATGAAATTTTCATGCGCCTAAGGCCCATTCGCGTCGTGCCGTCGTGGTTTGATAGTTCTTTTTGTTAGGTGCTCTTAGTAAACTTCCGGAAACCTACTCTGGTTGATGCGAAAGCGCCGTTTGTGTCAAAATAAGCAATTGGAGTAACCGTATACAGTTGAAAAAATTAATATCAACAAAAAAATGCAGATTCCTGTCGTGGATGGGGCTAAGGGACGCGCCTAGGGTCTATCCTGGATGTGCGCCATAGCTCGCCAGATGGGAGAACAAAAAGGCCAGCTATGGGTGAAAGATAAAAAAACGGGTGATCCTAAAGAGGACCACCCGCAAAGTAAGTCTTCATTGATTTACAGACACTATTTTTTGAAGAAGATGTCCCCGCCGCTTAGCGTTCCGTTGGTCGGGTCATACACTACAACCGTGGCTTCGTCCTTGCGATCCGGCCCGACACTATAGAGCATGTAGGTACTGCCGTCACGTGCGGGTTTATAGTGATACTCTTCACCGTTGAAGGGATCCATCGGCAGGACCTTGAGATAGTCGGGCACGAGCGCGGAAAGCCGTATGGGATACCTCTTCTTGTCAATCTTATAGGCAGCCAGCGCAGTTGCAAGCTGCGTTTCGCGGAGTTTCGACGTTGTGACCAGGGCGCGCACGTCTGCTTCATGGAAATTCCGAAAAGGACCTTGCAGCATCGCATGAAAGGAGGCAATCATCTTTTCCCGCTTCTGTTTATGCGCCTCAGGATCACGTTCCCAATAAGGCGTCTCAATGAACTGAATCTCGAAATCCCAAAGCTGATTGTGTTCAGCCTCAAGACGGTCGGCCAGTGCACTCATTTCTTCCTGCGAAAGGCCTTTGAAATACGGCTGGTCTTCAATCGTCTTCCGCGCTTCCTCAGGTTTCTCTCGTATTTGTTCCATATACCATCCCCAGCAATTAGCCTCACTGCGAAATGCATCGGCGCTTGTGCCTTGTGTCTCTTCGATTAGCCTGAGTCGAGCGAGCACGTAATCCAGCGTCGTACGATGGAGATTACCACTGGCTACCAGATGATGGAGCTGTTTGAGGGTGATGGATTCAATCGCAATTGAAATGAGGTGACTGATCAGCGTCCCTTCAGGTGCACTGTAGTCGCGTCCCATGGTGAGCGCGGTCATGTAATTGTCCAGCGCCTTCTGGTATTCACCCTGACTTTCAAAGTATCGCCCTTCGACGCAAAGGATTTTCGCAGAGATCTGTGCTGCCAGAAAGTTTGGTATCGGCGTAGCAGGGCCTTTTTCCCATCCGATTCCCATGGCATAGTCGAGTGCAACCCCTTTTCGAATTTCCTCAAACATCGGCCGGAAGGTGGCAATATAGGGAAGTAACACGTTGGCCTCTTCGCTCCATCCCTGCTCGAGCACCTGCTTGATTAATTCGATTTGGTCTCCGCGGGGGACGCCGGGCATCAATTTGCCGGCCAGTTGATAGTGTATAAGAGCGTTGTCCCGTCCGTCCCGCTCCTTCAGCTCCAGCAGCGCCTTCAACATGGGATCATCTTCCACTATGTCCGCGGTAACTTCCTGGGGAAAGCGTTTTCCGAGTTCGCTTAAACTGATCTGGAGCGCAATGTCAGCATCGGGGATTTCATTCATCCCAAAACGACCTCTGAGGTCTTTTTCGCCGGCATCATCATCACCATCAGGCCCATAGCTGTAGATAGTGGCGAGGCCTTTTTCCTTATTCAGGTAATAGGAAATCGGCCCACCAGGAACAAAGACATCCTCGGGGACACTTTTGATGTAGGCTACGGGGGCCATGAGTTTCTCCAGGCTGTCGGGCAAGGCGCGATGCTCCAAATACCAGGCCTCGACCGCGCTTTTTAACAAATTCAATTGGTCAAGCTGCTCATGCACTTTCTTTTTCAACGCACGGTTTTCTAGCCGATAGTACCAACCCAGCTTGAGCGTGCGCACGATGTCGCCAGGGCTGATTGTTCCGTTGGTTGGATCGTATACAAGTTCGCCCCGTTGATCTATTCCATCAGGCCCGACACTGTAGAGGTGAATTGCGGTGTAATCAGGCGTTATGACCTTCTTAATATAAGCGGGCCCGGGATCCGGAGTTGGCTGAGCAGGTGCCTCTTCAGTAGCTGGTGGCATGGCCTCAGCAAATTGATCAAGAAAATAAGTGCTAAGGTAAGCAATGGGCGTGGTGAGCGAGCGCATAACATCCGGATATGTCTCATGGTCAATATGGTAGGATTCCATCGCCACATGCACCGTTCGCAGATCAGCTTTTGCGCGGCTGACCCGACTCCTTACTTTAGCCTCGGGTATTAAGGTTTGTTCCAGCAATTGCCTCACCTTAGGTCCTGCTTCTGGCATTTCCTTTACCTTCTCTATAGCATCCTCGCTAGTATACGCTTCATAAATCCTATCCATTCCTTTGTCCGGCGGCAGGATATTGCCAGCAGCACTTACGTATAAAGGAATATCTCCATCCAGAAATGGATCATAAGGATCTAACGATTTCCCTTCATCCGAATCGCCATCAGGCCCCACGCTATAAACTGTAACAGCCCACGGCTCCTTGGGGTCATACACAATATGCATTGGCGCACTACTGAACGGGTCATTAGGAATCTTTGTTAGATAGGCGATCGGGGTTGTTAAGTTGTACGGCTGCGCGGGCACCTGATTATGGTCGGCATGATACGCTGCCACCCCCATACTGACGAGAGTAAAAGTCTGCATTGTTTTGACAAATCTTGCCTGTACTTCCCCGGAAACCCCAAGCGGGTTGTCCGGCGTTTTGGGAAGAACGCCAGCCAGTGCGGCCTTTTCCGACTCTTCCGGCTCGGCAGCCGCAAAAGGATTCAATCCTTGCGCCTGTGATGCTTCTTTAATGCCAAGCCCTATCGCCAGGCTAAACAGTGCCACGACTACCAGACCGGTCACTGAAAAGACACTCAGCCGTGCAGGTGAGCGGAAGGGATTCGACAACAGAGCGGCAATGCGTTTGCCGATTTGCGTGCGCGTAGCAAAAAGTCCGTTTGAACATTTCATAGTCTTTACCTCCTTTAAATGGGTAAGAACTTCATAAAGATTTTGCGCATAAGAATGCGCGTCGGGTTCGGTCTTGAGCAGTGCACGGTCGCAGGCGAGCTCCATGGCTTCTTCCCATTTCCTGCCAGCACACCAGACAGCAGGATGGAAATAGAACAGTATCTCCGCCATGCGTCGGACAACCAGCGCGACGGGGTCTTTGAGTTTCCAGTGCATCAGTTCATGGCGAAGCAGCCAGTCGAGTCGACGAGAATCTGACTCTTCGGCCAGCCAGCGCGGGAGAAGCACGACCGGCCGCACCAATCCCACTAGCGCAGGAGATTCCAGAGCGTCGGTGAAACGCAGACCAGGTACGTATTTCAGCTTCATCTCCTTTGCCAATGCGTGAAAACGAGCCATTAGCTCATCAGGAGGCGCAGACGCCGAAGCACGAAGCTTGCGAATTCGGATTCGGTCATGAATTGTCAGGCCTACAAATCCGATCACTCCAGCGAGCCATAGCCCCATAAGGAGACTGCCAATCGGCAGAGATTGATGTGTCCTGCTAGTGGCAGCAACCTGCAATGGGGAGCGGTCATTTCTGGCAGATGCTTCTTCTGAGGAGGCTGGAATTATGGCCCCGGCGGGGAGTGCGGCAAGACGCTCGCGGTCCGCCTCGAGCTGCCGGGCAACAAGGGCGTCCAGCTCGGCACTACCGGTCGCAACATCGCTTGAGACTGCTTCGGCCACTGCGGGCTGTTGAAAATGAATCAGAGGCATCGGAGTCCCGATTGCCAAACCAAGGATAGGTTTGGCCAGCACCAGCAACCATAACAACGCCCTGAGGCGCGGTGCCCGCACTCGCAGCAGGCGGATGAGCAGCGCAACGCCACCAGCAAGCAAAGCCAGCTCGATGCTCACCAATGTAAGGCGCGCAACCAAGGGGTTTTCCGCCGCAATCCGAGCGACATTCTGAAGAAGTGTCCAGGTAATCATTTCTTCTTTCCTCCTTTGCTGCTGCCAGACTGCAGCAATTTTCTAATTTCTGCTAGTTCCGCTGCGTCCACCTTTTCCTCTTCAATTAGGTGGGCCATCAGGCGGCGGGCCGAGCCACCAAAGAAATCGCGCATCAGACCCTTGAGCCACCGACCAGCTACCTGCTCGCGCCTGACGCATGGTGCAAAGCGAAGTGCTCGCTCCACAGTAGGGATTGGCTCTATGTAGCGTTTCTTTCGCAAGTTAGCAAGCACAGTATGGATGGTAGTGTCGGCCAGGGGACGCTTTTCCTGAAGCGCCTGGCCAACCTCAGCAGCAGTGGCGTTCCCCCGTTCCCACACGATCTGCATAATAGTCAGTTCCAGCGGGGTTAATTCCGGGGATTCACCTGTGGGGTTTTTGGGTTTTCGAGCCATATGAAACCTCCGTATTTTATTTAATTGCTCTATTTAAATAGAGTTTCTACTCCTATAGACGTGCAAGTCAAGAAAAAGTTGACACGAGGACAAAAAAAATTTTGCCCCGCCTGTTCAAGATTCACAGTTCTTCGCGAAATCTACCTCAGAATGCTGATAATAGAATACTTAGAGCAAGTAGGGGCTCATCCGCCGCGGCGGATGGGCCCCTGCAGCTTCTGAAATGTTGAAAGAAGAATATTCAAATAGCAGCAATTTGGAAGTAATGGTGTACTAACGCGGAATGGCAATAAACAGGTCGCCGGCGCTAATGGTGCCATTGGTTGGATCGTAGTGGACTTCGGGTACATAGCGATCGCCAGGCTGAATAGCTTGCTGCTCGTTCGTATCAGGGCCGTAGCTATAGACATATACAGGTATTGTATTGCTAATACCAAGGGGCCGGCCGCGCGTGTCAGCAAAGGGATCAGCAGGCAGACCGTTAGGGAACTGCCTGCGCAGCTCGTCTGCAGATGCAGCCCTTACTCCATCACGCGGAAAGGGGTACTCGCGCTGCCGTGGAACTTCTACAATAATGTCGCCGCCGCTCGTTGTACCATTTGTTGGATCATATAAGACAGTAGCCCGATCGTCCTGATTATCAGGGCCAATGCTATAGCACGTGAACAGGCTCGGGTCGGAGAAAAATCTTAGCGGCGCGGTAGTAAATGGATCCTGAGGCGGCCCATCGGGCAGTAAGGGCGCGAATTCCTCTGCATTCTGCGGAAATGCCTGCTGAGTAACAAAGCGATACTTCGCAGCAGTCGCCATGCGCAAGAGCTGAAACTCAGCATCTGCGCGCCGGTATCGTGCGAAAACATCCTCTAAAGCATTCTCAGGCACCAGAATCAGTAATTCTGCGACTTCTTCTTTCTGCACGTCGGTCTCCTGCGATCTGCTATGAAAACCCTCAAGGATTTTCCACAAGTTGTGAAATTCATCCGGTCTCTCGCAGCAATTTAGCGCATAGACTTTCAACCCCATGCCGGCAATTGATCGATACATATCGCCCATTAGCCAGTCGACCATAATGGGATCTGGCTCGCTTATCAGTTGTGCGAAGTGATAACAAGCGGCGAGAATCTTAAGCGCCTCTTCTCGTTGCCCGTTAAGCATTAGAAACAGCCCTTCCACCTGAAAGACCTGGAGTGAAATAAGAAAATTAAGAAAGCGGGGAGGACCTGGAGCAATCAAACTGTCCATCGGGCCGGCATATTCTTCGTAGTGCAAAATGTCAGGGAACTTTTTCAGACGGCTGGCAAGGTCATAATCGGGTCCAAGCACTTCTGTTGCAAAGTGACAAGCATTCCGCCCAGCATCAGTGAGTTGCTTTGCGTATAAAGCGTGCTCAGCCATTCGGAACGCCTCGCGCAAGAAGGGGTCTTTAGCTGTTTCGTACCCCTGCCTCCACGCTTTGAGTCTTCTTTCCAGTATCTCATAGTCGCCTTTTCTGAGCAACGCATCGAGGTAAAGCGTGCCAACATACAGGTCATCGGGATGGGAGGCAAGCAGTCCTGAGGCAAGCTCGAAGAAACGGGCAGCTAGTTCCTCTGGGGCAACATCCTCATGAAGATATTCATACATAGAAGGGAAATAATACTCAACCACACGTCTATCATCAACGCGATGTAAGAAAGACGGATTAGGTAGTTTTAACGGAGAGATTTCATCTTTAGAAGGTCTTTCTTTATTGAGTTCGAACCACCAGTGTCGGATAAGATCCCAATCGCCCGGCATGGTGTTCGAGGGCACCAATTCATAATAAATGCCCGAATCCTCTTTAATCAGACGGGGAAGAGGTAATCGTATGAAGGGCAGAATCTTTCGCTCGTGCCATTCCTCCGGTATTAACCGTTTTTCCTCAAACCAGATCATGAGATTTTGGCCATCGAAAAGGACTCGGCTCTCGCGCCCAGGAAAACGGTTAAGTGTCCCTTTTACTATGAGATTGTCAGAGGTATCTCTCACGATCTCAGCGTAAGCCCGGCCTCCAGTTGTCAGATAAATACCGACTGGGTCGATTTTCTGCTTTGCGCAGCCTGCAAAGAGAAGTACAACCAAGATCCAGCAGAGCAGAAATCCAAAAGCGTATGGTTTTAAACGTATCATCTGGTAACCTAATCTCCCAGAAGGCGGTATTATGTGCCGTCTAGCGTGGAATGGCGATGAACAGGTCGCCGGGGCTAATGGTGCCGTTCGTTGGATCGTAGAGGACTTCGGGGACATAACGGTCGCCAACCTGCTGGGCCTGCCATTCATCCGTATCAGGGCCGTAACTATACACGTAGACGGGTGTGGTATTGGTGATGCCAAGCGGTTTGCCTTTCGTGTCAGCAAAGATGTCGGCAGGTAAACCATTGGGGAACTGCCTGCGCAGCTCGTCCGCCGTTGCAGCCCTTACCCCATCGCGCGGAAAGGGATACTCGCGCTCGCGTGGAATTCCCAGGATAATATCCCCGCAACTTTCTGTACCGTTCGTTGGGTCATAGGAGACAGCGGCTCGATCATCCTGTTCATCCGGGCCAACGCTGTAACAGGTAAATGAATCCGGGCCGGCAATGAACTTCAGCGGCTCCGAACTGAATAGATCTGTAGGCGGCCCTTCAGGCAACAAAGGCGCAAATTGCTCTGCATTCTGCGGAAATGCCTGCTGAGTAACAAAGCGATACTTCGCAGCCGTGGCCATGCGCACGAGCTGAAATTTGGCATCTGCACTGCGATGACGCACCAGCGCGTCTTTAATATTCGGGAGCATTGTCTCTGGGAAATATGAGACAATGGGGCCAAAAAGAGATTGTATTTCCTTGGCGTCTGGCTCTCGCGACCCGCGGTTGAGTTGCTCAAGTGTCTTCCAGAGATCCTGAAAATCGTCAGGTGTCTCACAGCAATTCAGTGCGTAAATATCCAAACCTCCAGTGGAGATGGCACGCACTGCAATGCCAATCAGACGGCCAATCACTGTGTCACTCTGGTTCAAGAGCTGCCCGACGTAATAACTGGCAGTCAGAATCTTCAGCGCCTCTTCTCGTTTTCCTTGAAGCATCAGAAACACCGAGCCGACTCGAAAGACCTTTACTGAAATCTGAAATTCGAGAAAGTTATAAATGACAAGATGAAGCAGACTTCGCCTGGGCGCAACGTATTCTTCGTAATCAAAGACCTTTGGAAACAGCTCGAAGCGGGTACCAAGGTCTGTTTCACGGCCGAGTACTTTTACGATAAAATCATACGCATTGCGGCCAGCAGCACTGAGTTGCATTGCCCTTAGAGCACTACCAGCCTCCTGGAAGACTTTGCGCAGATGGGGATCATCCGTCGTGGTATACGCTTCCTTCCAGGCTGTAAGTCGCGATTCCAACGTCTTGTGTTCGCCTTTTCTCACCAACGCATCGAGGTACAGCGTGCGCACGTGTAGGTCGTCAGGATGAGCCTCTAGCAGCGCCGAGGCAAGCTTGTACAGCTCATCAACGTCTAACCCAGGCGCAAGAGTTGGCGTAGGTATAAATGATACAGCGTATCCCACCACACGGGTGAAATACTCAACCACGCGCCTGTCATCAAGCCGATGCAGGAAAGACGGAATCGGTTGCTTGAGTGCGGGAACTTCTTCTTCGCGGAGATCCGTGCTGCTCCACAAGGGAACGTATCGCACGAGATCCCAATCGCCGCTTTTCGTGCTAGAAGGCAGCAATTCATAGCCGTCGCCCCGCTGCCATTCGCCTTCCGTTCGCCATGTTGTCTCATACCAGAGTGCGAGTTTTTGCTCCTTATAAGAGACTTGCCACCTCAACTCAGGCTCAGCTGCAAGAGATGTCCCTTTTATTATAAGATTGTTCGAGGCATCTCTCGCGATTTCAACGTAGGCCTGGCCTCCCATTGCCAGATAAATGCCTGCGGGATCGGCACGGGAGGCTTGACGTGTGTCTTCCAGGGTGGCTGGCGCTTCCTTGCTTCTGTCGGTTTCCTGCTTCGCGCAGCCTACAAATAAAAGTACAGCCAAGATCCCGCAGATCAGAAATTCCAAAGCTCGTAATTTCTTTATAAGCATCTTGCTCACCTACTCTCCCAGAAGGCGAGACGTTGTGCCTTCTAGCGCGGAATGGCGATAAACAGGTCGCCGGGGCTAATGGTGCCGTTGGTAGGATCGTAAAGGACTTCTGGGACATAACGATCGCCAGATTCCCGGGCCCAGTCTTCGTTCGTATCAGGGCCGTAGCTATAGACATAGACGGGTATTGTATTGGTAATACCAAGCGGTCGGCCACGCGTATCAGCAAACGGGTCGCGAGGCATGCCGTTGGGGAACTGCCTGCGCAGCTCGTCCGCCGTTGCAGCCCTTACCCCATCGCGCGCAAAGGGATACTTGCGCTCGTGGGGAATCTCCACAATAATATCGCCGGGGCTCGCTATGCCGTTCGTTGGATCGTAGGAGATAGCTGCTCGGTTGTCCTGCTCATCAGGGCCGATGCTATAGCACGTGAACAAGTTCGGATCGGAGAAAAATTTTAGCGGCGCGGTAGTAAATGGATCCTGAGGCGGCCCATCGGGCAGTAAGGGCGCGAATTCCTCTGCATTCTGAGGAAATGCCTGCTGAGTAACAAACCGATACTTCGCGGCAGTCGCCATGCGTAGAAGCTGAAAATTTGCATCGGTGCGGCGATGGCGTATTTCAGAGTCCTTTATAGCTTTCCCCGATGGAAAGGGCACTAATTTAGCTAAGTCTGGAGGTTGCGATTCGCAGTCAAGTTCTTCAAGAATTTCCCACAGGAGTTGGAATTCATCAGAGGTCTCGCAGCAATTCAGTGCATAGATTTCCAAACCCTTACAGGCAATGAGGCGAAGTGCCCCGCCAATCAGACAGCCGATAATCGTGTTGCTCTGGTTCAAGAGCTGCCCGAAGTGGTAACTGGCAGCCAGAAGCTTCAGCGCTTCCTCTCTTTTCCCCTGGAGCATCATAAAGATCGCTTCGACACGGAACACCTTTATTGCGATCTGAAGTTGGAGGAAGTTTGCAATGGGAGTGAGAACCAGGCTGCTCTGTGGACGGGCGTATTCTTCATAATCAAAAATGTCTGGAAACAGTTCAAGGCGCGTGGCAAGATCTGTTTCAGGGCCGAGAACTTTTGTAATAAAATCATCGGCATTGCGGCCAGCAGCGCTGAGTTGCATTGCCTTTAGATTATTCTCTGCCCCCCGGAAGACCTTGGACAAGATCCGGTCATCTTTCGTTGTATATGCTTTCTTCCAGTCTGTAAGCCGCGAGTCCAACGTCTCATGATCGCCTTTTCTAATCAACGCATCCAAATAGAGCGTACGCACATGCAGGTCGTCAGGGTGCGACCCCAGCAAGCCTGAGGCAAGATCGAACAGCTGGTCAACGTCCGGCTCAGGGCCAAGAGCTGGCCCAGGCCCAACTACTTCCACATAATCACCCACCAAGTTGAAGTACTCAACCACGCGCCCGTCATCAACGCGATGTAAATAGGATGGAATGGGATTTTCGAGTGGAGAGATTTCGTCCTCAGCAGGGATGTCTTTGGATGCGCCGCTCCAGTCATATTGTCCTACGAGATCCCAATCTCCCGGCGTCGTGCTCGAGGGCAGAAGCTCATAATAGTTACGCGATTCCCCTGGCCCAAATTCATACTGGCCGAGCGATTGCATAATCCGTTTGTGCTTAAACACCAGCATGAGCTTCTGCCTCTTGAAAGAGACCTGCCACGTAGACTCATAATCAGGGAGATCAGGGAGAAAAGAAAAAAGGGAGGTTCCTTGTACCACGAGATTGCCCGAGCCATCTCTCCTGATTTCAATATAATTCTGTCCACCTATTGCCAGATAAATTCCGGCAGGATCGAGCTTCTGCTTTGCACAGCCCATAAATAAAAGCACAGCCAAAATTCCGCAGATCAGAAATTCTAAAGCTCTTAGTTTCTTTACCATGATCCCTTCACCTCATCTTTAAAATCGAATACGTGGTACCTTTTTCGCCCTATACTTCGGTTGTCATTGCATACCCACCGGCACGCTGTAAAAATGTTTTGAACATTAAGCCTAAATTAGAATCCCAGAATCCATACACCGAGGTCAAGAAGAAACTTCCGTTTGTCTACGGATTTGGGGAGCAGAGGAAACCGCAACGACGGAGAAGTTCTCTTCGGAATATTATGCGCCTAGTAGTCCGTCACAATAGAATTGATGGATATGCTCTTCGACAAGCTCAGAGTGAAGCCTTTCAGGGCATGCCCGGATCGAACCAGGCGAAGAATTGATTGACCCGAGCGACAAGAACTCTAAGAGAGAAATCTATAGTTCGGTCTTAGGGAAAGATAAGACCAGGATTTGAATCAAGCGCCGGGGGCGCGACATAAGAAGCCGAGAGCAATGCCATTGCTAAGGCTGCCCCATAAATCAGAAATTACGGTTCAATCTTACGGAAACCGTTAAATCATAGCGGTCAGAGCACTAGCCGAAGATTGAGCCACACATTTGTAACAAGTCAATCCTAAATTCCACATTTGCCGTTAGACAAGATAATTCATAATGGCAAATGCGCGAAAAAAATGTTCACACTATAGTAAACAAACCTTGCATTTCCCCGCGAGAAGGAATTATGGTAATTCGCACTTCACAAAGCCAGGAAGAGTAGTTCCAAGAGATTAGCAGTCAAATCTTCCAATGCGTCCGTCAGGATATGCAGGCCTCACAACAAGAAGAAGCAATGAAAAGATTATTCATTTTAGCGGTGTGTCCGTTCGTTCTGTTGCTAGGCGCGTTTGTGTACTTAGCCGATGCGGAAAACCAATCGCAGTCAGAGAGAAAAAAGCCTGCAAACACCATCGTGCCTCCTCCCAGGCGCGCTGTTCCAGGCAAGTGGTTTTCTCTCTCGCTGGGCATCCTGTATGTTCCTGATTTCTTTGACTCGGAAGTAACAACTGCCACGGAGGTGGTTGTGTTTTTTCACGGTGCTGCGTGGTGTTCAGAACAGAACTTTTACGATGCCCGGAAAAACGCGGTTCTTGTAACGGTTAATGTAAAAGATTATGGGTACCCCGCTGTTTTTAATGACCCTGCACGTCTGAAGCATCTGCTGGAAGAAACGACCACCACTCTTGCGCAGCACCACATTACCACGAACCCTTCGGGCAAGATCTGCCTAGCATCGTTCAGCGGCGGGTACTCAGGCATTCGCGAGATTCTCAGACAGCGGGAGTTTCGCGCCCTAATATCGGACGTTGTCCTTGCGGATTCGCTCTACGCATCGCGTGTGAAAGGATTCCCAGACAGACTTGACCCTGAGCAAATGGCTCCTTTCCTGGCATTCGCACGGCGCGCCGCGTCGGGACAATGCATTTTCTGGTTCAGCCATCTGTACCCGCCGGAGGAGCAGTATCGCACAAACACGACGACTCTTGCCGCCGATTACCTTATTGATAACCTCGGAGCAAAGAGGGAGGCAGCATCAGGATACAACTCGCGCGGTGCCCGGCTGCTGTATCGTGCAGACATGGGAAATTTTCACGTGCTCGGCTATGCAGGTATGACCAACCAGGATCACTTTGAGCATTTTTACGCGCTCTCTGATTTGTTAAAGAATACGTCGCTATCGCCCAGCAATGTGCGCGTGCATTTGCCAGGGTTTGAGACTCAGGCTCCCTTTAATGAACAGACAAAAACTTACATTTTTGACCCGGAAGTCAGAGTTCATATCAATGCACCGCCACCTGAGCTGTTTGACCCAGCGAAACGGACACGAATAATTCTTTATGCTCTCCCCAACGGAAATACCATCGAACAAACAATCGGTAAGAAAGTAGTAGAGGGCGTTGACCGGCACTTTGGCATTCAGCATATCGGGGCACAAACACGGCGCTTGCGACAGGTAATCAAAGACGAGAATATCGTCGTTGTATACCTCGAAGCCGAGGGAAAAAGCTGGCCTCTCTGGAGAAAAAGACATCCCAATAACGGTGAATTGATCCAAGTTTTAATTGAGTCAGTAAAGGGCCAATTCGATTCTTCAAATGTGACAATTCATTTGTCGAGTCATAGCGGAGGTGGAAGTTTCATCTTCGGCTACCTTAACAGCGTTGATCATATCCCTGATGGTATTGAAAGAATATCGTTTCTGGATAGTAATTATGGCTACAGCGATGAGGAGAAGCACGGGGATAAAATAATAGAATGGCTCAAAAGGTCTCCACAGCACTACTTGAGTGTTATTTGTTATGATGACCGAAACGTAAGACTGAATGGAAAATTGGTAGTCGGTCCTCAAGGTGGCACTTGCAGAAAAACGCATAAAATGGTAGAAAGGCTTCAAAAAGACATAGAGTTAACGAAAACAACGGACAAAGAGCTGATCAGATACCGAGCGTTGAATGGACAAATTGATATCATAATCCATACCAATCCTGAAAATCTTATACTTCACACCGTGCTGGTCGGTGATATGAATGGCTTTATTCACGCCATGACTTCGGGAACAATATACGAAAATAAAGCAGCCGTCTTCAACGGGCCACTCGCTTATGAAAAATGGATACAATCTGAATGATCTGGCGCTGCGAACGACTGCCCTGCCTGAGAATTCAGGGGAAGTACTCTAGTGATAGCCTATATCTTCATAAAAGACCTGTGTGCTTTTTTGTGCCTAAAGATGGGGCAAGCAGAAAAGTAGATTTGACAACCTTCGTAATGTGCATTACTAAAGAGTTACATCCTTTTTGGAGGTGCGTGCCATGGGGAGAAAATGTATCAAAATCGTCGTGATTATTTGGGCTTTGGTATTAACGATGCCAGCATTAGCCACCGTGGAGCTAACACTGGTGCCGATGCCCAGAGAAGTAACATTTCTGGGATGGGAAACAAGTCTGTCTGGTGATTGGGTAATCTGCCTGCCGGACAGAAGCCCTGATGAAGATTATTCCGCAGAATTACTGGCAAAAGAGGCTAAAGACTGCTTTGCCTGGAACTGGAAGATAGTTGATAAGGTGCCTGAGGACAATTACGTGCTACTGAAAGGCTTGACGGTTAAAGACAACATAGTTGTACTCCACGATGGCTCTATTCTTAATGACGATGTGCCTGAATTATTCATGGAGCAAGGATATTGTCTCACGGTAGAACGTGAGAATATAATCATCGAGGCATCAACCGCAGTGGGCAGGTTCTATGGAGTTCAGACGCTACGGCAAATTTTGCGCACTGCTGAAGAGCAGCGGATTCCGCAACTGAAAATCAAAGATTATCCGGCTCTAAAATGGCGTGGTATTTCCGATGATATTAGCCGTGGCCAGGTCTCCACAGTAAAAGACTTTAAAGAGATCATTCGCCAACTTGCGTTCTACAAGAAAAACATCTACCAGCCCTATATAGAAGATATGTTTGCCTTTGATACCGATCCGAATATCGGCAAGGACCGTGGGGCGATAGCCAAAGCGGAAATGGCACAGATGGTTGCTGAGGCAAAGAAAAATCACATTGTGCTGACGCCGGCGTTTGAGTGCCTCGGACATCAAGACAGACTCTTGAGCCTGCCCGAGAACCGAAAATATGCTGAAGTGCAAGACCCGAACAGAACACCCTGGTCGTTCTCACCGGTCGATTCAAAGGCACTTGAATTTCTGAAGAAACTAATTGATGAGCTGGCCGAGTCGACACCTTCGCCTTTCTTCCATATTGGCGGGGACGAAGCGTACGATATCGGAAGGGGAACGAGCAAAAAGCGGGTAAAGAAAATCGGCGTGGGGCGAGTGCATGCAGAGTATTTTACACGTCTCCATGACCACTTAAAGGAGCGGCATAATCGTCAGATAATGCTCTATAGTGATATGTTGCTCCGTCATCCCGAAGCCCTCGCCCATTTGCCCAAAGACGTCATACTAATAGACTGGCATTACGGATCCGAACCGGACTTCCCCAGCGTAAAAAAATTACGGGATGCCGGATTTAAAAACATCATCGCCAGTCCTGGCATCTGGAGTTGGGGTTCTTTTTATCCTCATTTCAACCGGGGGTTTACTAACGTTGCTAACTTCACCAAAGTGGCAAAACAGGAACAACTGCTGGGCTGTATCACGTCCTCCTGGGGTGATAACGGCGCGGAGAATTTTAGGGAAAATAACTGGCTTGGGTATGCATTTTCTGCAGCTGCGGAATGGGAAGCGGAAACACCCAATGTGGACGACTATCTCAGGCGGTATGTGGCAGTACGCTATGGTGTTGATTCCCCTGAACTGGCTGAAGCTGAAAAGCTCCTGGGCTGGCTTGAATACTTTGATGTGCGGTATCCCGGACAACTATTTCATCGCACTCCCATGATCAGACTTTATGATGAGAAGCTGCTTGATGGCATGACGCGCGTTGAAGACGATATGCAAGCGGTGAGGCAAATTGTCGCGAGCGCGCGTGATAAAGTCAGATTCGATCGAGATCATTTAGACAGCATTGACCATGCTGCTCACCGCTTTCTCTATATGGCAAAGCGATATAAAGCGCTCGACGACATGGCCAGAACACTTGGCTTGAAAAAATTAGGAGAACTTCCCAATGACCAACAAGAGGCAATTATTCACGAACTGAAATCATTGAGAACCGAGTTGGTAGATCTGACATGTGAATATCAACGCCTGTGGCTGAGGCGTAACAAATTTCCCAAACTCGACTTCAATCTCGAGCGCTTGCAAAAACAAGTTGCTGAGCTCTCTGGTTTGGTCACTTTGGCCGTAGCTGGCAACTTGACTGCCTATCGTGAACCGGAAGCCGTCTGGTTCTGGTATCCAGGGGAAGATCGCGCCAGAGCCACAGCAAGAGGCAACAAGTACTTTATGAGAGTAATTGATCTGGATCAAGAACCTGCTGCAGCTGAGATAAAATGCTGGGCTGATGACAAGGCAACGGTGTTTATAAACGGCAAGAAAGTGCTCGAAACCATTTACAGAGCGCCTGCTGTGACTGCAAATGTCCGCAATTTTCTTAAAAAGGGAAAGAACCACCTTGCTGTAGAGGGACAAAATATGAGAGGAGCTGCGGGGATACTGTTGAATCTGGACATCAGGTTCTCTGACGATACTACGCTTGTAATCACCGGTGATGAGGACTGGTGGGCTTCAAACCGCTCAAAATGGCGTTGGAAAACTCGGGATCCGAAAGGCAAAGCATGGGAAAAAGCCAAGTTGCTGGGCAAAGGTCTGATTAGACCTTGGAACTCCATTGACTGGTAGATGAATGAAAAAACAGCTTATCTTAAGAGCACCTAACAAAAAGAACTATCAAACCACAATGGCACGACGCGCATGCGCCTTAGGCGCATCAAAAATTCAGAATGTAGGGGGCGACCCGCCGGGTCGCCCCTACTCCCGTTGTGTACGTTGTGTCGTAGTGGTTGGAATTTCATTTTGATAGTGTTCCTAAGTAATAATAAGCAGTGTCAATTGTATCAGTCAGATTGTCGTTCTCCCCAGACTTCAAATTCCTGGATTCTGCAAATAGAATCAACGGAACAGGATTTTGAGATGTAAAGCCGGATAAAGCGGGCGGCGATTGGTTCTTCAAGGGGTACAATAACAAGTGCGGTGTCGGGATCTGTAGTTCGCTCGTCATGTGCGAAAGACTTTATCTCAATTATGTTTTCCCAGGGTCCTTCGAGTGAGTTCCCCTTCTCAATTGAGAACCCAACAATATCAAATCCGGGCGAGTCGCCGATTGCACTCGGATTCTTTATGATAAATCCCTCAATTATGCACGGTTCGCCAAGATCAAGGGCGAGCCAATGCGCATCCGGATGATTTACTTCACACCATTTTGTTCCCACGTCGCCATCAAACGCCATTTTCCCTGCATTATCTATGTCTAAGTGTCCGGATTCCCTGTAATCTCTTAGCTTTAAAGCCAGATTTGCACCTTTGAATGGGACGTTTTTCAACTTTTCATTAAGTATGTCTAATGGGGTTTTTCTGAATACATCAGCAAGTTCAAGAAGGTCAAAATCTGGCGGAGGCAATACTGGAAAAGCGGAATGTGGCTCTATTTGATACCACAATGCTACGCTTGAATAATCATCCTCGCGATCCTGCACATCCCAGCCATGACATCTCATCGTCGCTTTAATAGACTTTTTAAATCTGACTGGGTCAGGAATATGAAACCGATACGCGGTCATCTTATTGTTTTCGGGGCCAAATGAAGTGCCATGGAGGAGGGCATTGTTCTCAGTTCTGAACCCCCAGGCGTGCCCGAAATAATCTTCTGCTCCAGTCCCGGGAAGAGAAGCTTCTTTTTCACCGTCAATGTAAAAGTCCTGTCCCCCTTCTACCCATGCGCCTGGACCGAGAATATGATAGTTGAATATTGTTCCCACATAGTTGCCTCTGCCTTTCGCCTCAAGAATCGTGTATGGGACGTGGAGAGTCACAGGATTTTCTCTTCTGTATTGAGCATGAAAATTGAGTAATTCTTCAGGTAAGCCCTGGCATTTTTCGTAATCCACCTGAATAAAAAACAGCGATACGGAACGAGAACTTCGGTTTTCAATCTCAATTCTCGCTGATTTTCTGAAGGGCATTTTCCAGTAAGAATTCAGGGCGGAATGATGCTCGCCACCCGCGGGAAGCATCTCAAGCATTAATGACTTAAAATCCCGCTCCCGTCCGAATCCAACACCGAAAAAATCTCCTAAAGGAACTTCTACACTTGGCTCTTCTTCTCCATCCCACCAGATTCGCAATACCAGTAATCCATAAATCTGCGGAATAACACTTTTGGCTGTCATCCAGATGTGATTGATAACCGCAGGACCAGTTAATTCGGCTACCACAGCGTTTTCGCCAATAGGAATGCTCGTTACGTTTGAATAGCGATGCGAAGTATTCTCGGAGGACATCCACAGCGGATTACTGAAGAGCTTTGACCCATAATCCAAAGAAGTATTATTGCCAAAGTCCGTCCGAGGAAAACATGAACAGGAAAAAAGGAAAACTACTATGATCCAGAAAATTAACAATTTAGATAAAATATGCTTCATAATTCTACCTTATAAATTGATCAAAACAACCTGCAGCAAGAATACATTTCTACTGATGATATGTAAATAAATTCAAAACAAAAATATCGACCCGGGTTGAGGGATCAGACCGCGATTTCGAGATGCTATTTCCTCTCTGCTTGTAATCTCCTCGCGACATATTTGTGGTAACGGGACGTCTTCTTCTAGACAACCCCCATGACGATAACTATCAGGCATTAGGTAATATGTATAGAGTTTTAACGAAAAGAATTCAACTACTTTATGAAGACATATACAAAAAAGAGTGATGATCTTGAGCACCCTATCTGGAAAAGTCAGGCATAATGCCCACGAATGCGCTTTGGCGATCCCGGACAAATCTGATCGAGAACCGTCGAACATCTGACTAAAAAGGACTAAAACTAAGGTTCCAACCATGGAAATCACGAGCCCATCAGGGTATTGAATTCTAAAGGGCTCACCTTTTGCCCCAGAAACTTCTAGCTCACAAAAGCCTCACTATGGACTGCTGTAGGCGGGGATGTCGGAGTATTGGATGATGAAAGTGGCAAGGATGTGAGTGCCTGAATCGCCGAGTAAGCAGTGAAGCATACCGAAAGAAACGCCGAACTGGTCTTCATCTCCCGCACAAACCTCTTGCCAAACCTTCAGCAATTTCCTAGCCTCTTTTGGAAATGGTGATGGCTCGCTTGCTTGGCCAAGCATTTCTACCGAAGTTTATGGACAGTGTCACTTTTTTTTCAAAGCAAGTCATATTAGTTCACAATATTTGCGAATCATTAGAAAAATGCGCTGCATGTTGTTTTGTCTGAATTTCCATGAGAAGCATGATTTTTAAAGAATAGCATAAATCAAGGAGACTTTCAATGCCGAGACGGAATGATATTAAGAAAGTGATGATAATCGGGTCGGGACCTATTGTAATTGGTCAAGCCTGTGAATTCGATTATTCGGGAACCCAAGCCTGCAAGGCACTACGGAAACTGGGATATGAGATAGTTCTCGTTAACTCTAATCCGGCAACAATTATGACTGATCCTGTTATGGCTGACAGCACTTATATCGAACCATTGAATCTTCCGACATTAACGCAAATTATAGCCAAAGAAAGGCCTGATGCGCTACTTCCAAATCTTGGGGGTCAAACAGGATTGAATCTCTCGGCTGAGCTTGCGAAATCAGGCGTTCTTGCAAAGTATGGCGTAAAGATAATAGGCGTTTCCCATGATGCTATCGAAAGAGGTGAGGACCGAATTGAGTTTAAAAAAACCATGAATCGTCTTGGCATTGATATGCCCAAAAGCGCGCCTGCTTTCAGTGTTGAAGAGGCTGAAGAAATTGTGAGAGAATTAGGATTCCCGGTAGTTATTCGGCCTGCATACACACTTGGCGGTACAGGAGGTGGGCTGGTATACAACACAGAAGAACTTAGAACAATAGTAAGCCGAGGAATCTCTGCAAGTATGGTAGGGCAGGTATTAGTTGAAGAGTCTGTTTTGGGTTGGGAGGAGTTAGAACTCGAAGTTGTTCGAGATGCAAAGAATCAGATGATAACGGTTTGCTTTATTGAAAATGTTGACGCAATGGGAGTTCATACGGGTGACTCGTTCTGTACTGCTCCGATGTTGACCATTTCTCCAGAACTTCAAGAACGTCTCCAGGAATATTCCTATAGAATAGTCGAAGCCATTCAAGTGATTGGGGGAACAAATATCCAGTTTGCGCATAACCCTGAGACTGGCAAAGTAGTGGTAATTGAGATAAATCCAAGGACTTCCCGCTCCTCAGCTCTAGCCTCAAAAGCAACCGGTTTTCCCATAGCATTCGTCTCGTCTCTCCTTGCCGGTGGGTTAACTCTTGATGAGATTCCCTACTGGCGAGAGGGGACGCTTGAAAAATACACTCCTTCGGGAGATTATGTTGTGGTCAAGTTCGCTCGCTGGGCGTTTGAGAAATTCAGGGGAGCGCAGGATGTAATTGGAACGCAGATGAAAGCAGTTGGTGAAGTGATGTCGATCGGAAAAACTTACAAGGAAGCATTTCAAAAGTCGATCAGATCGCTTGAGATAAAAAGATATGGTCTTGGTTTTGCAAAAGATTTTAATAAGAAGTCCCTGGACGAACTTTTAAGACTTCTTTCCACCCCTTCAAGTGAAAGACAGTTCATTATGTATGAAGCCTTGAGAAAAGGGGCAAGCATTGAATCTCTCTATGAAAGAACTTATATCAAGCCATGGTTCATTAAACAGATGAAAGAACTGGTCGATCTTGAAGAAGAAATATTAAAATTCAAGGGTGCTGAGTTACCCAATGAACTTCTGATTCAGGCAAAAAAAGATGGTTTTGCAGACCGCTATCTTTCGCAACTATTGAACATCCCTGAAAGGCAAATCAGAGACCGACGCATTTCTCTTGGAGTAGAGGAAGGCTGGGAACCAGTTCCTGTAAGCGGCGTAGAGAATGCCGCTTACTATTTTTCAACTTATAATGCACCCGATAAAGTTAAATACGAGCAAAAACGAAAGATTATGATACTTGGTGGAGGACCAAATCGTATCGGGCAGGGAATAGAGTTTGACTATTGCTGTGTGCATTGCGCGTTTGCCCTGCGTGATGAGGGAATTGAAACAATAATGATAAATTGTAATCCCGAAACTGTTTCCACTGATTATGATACTTCTGACAAACTGTTTTTTGAGCCTTTGACCGTTGAAGATGTCTTGAGTATTTACAAAAAAGAGAAACCGGAAGGAGTGATTTGCCAGTTTGGAGGTCAGACTCCTCTCAATGTGGCAGCTGAACTGCAAAGAGAAGGCGTCCGCATTCTCGGGACGTCTCCAGAAACAATCGATATGGCTGAGGACAGAGAAATGTTCAGCAAAATGATGCGAAAACTTGGGATCCCTCAGCCGGAATCAGACATGGCAAGCAATCTTGAGGAGGCACTTGTTATTGCAGAGAGAATAGGTTATCCGCTTATCGTGAGACCCTCCTACGTTCTAGGCGGACGCGGCATGGAGATTGTACATGATAAAGATATGCTTAAGGAATATGTCAGTGCTGCGGTGGACGTTACACCGGAAAGACCAATTCTTATAGATCATTTTCTTGAAAACGCAATCGAAGCAGAAACCGATGCCATTTCAGATGGAGTGGATGTTTTTATCCCGGCTATCATGGAACATGTCGAGCTTGCAGGAATTCATTCCGGCGATTCCGCATGCGTAATCCCGCCTGTGAGTATTCCCAAAAAGCATATTGATACGATTTGCGAATACACGAGGAAAATCGCTATTGAGATGAAGGTCGTTGGTCTGATGAATATTCAGTACGCTATTGCAGACGACAAGGTCTACATCCTTGAAGCCAATCCCCGGGCTTCAAGAACTGTTCCTATTGTTTCCAAGGTGTGCAATATAAAAATGGCAAGAATCGCCACACAACTTATCGTAGGAAAAAAACTCGCAGATCTCGGGCTAAAGAATAAAACCATTCCTCACTTCGGAGTGAAGGAATCTGTATTTCCGTTTAACATGTTCCCCGAAGTTGACCCTCTCCTTGGGCCGGAGATGAGATCTACCGGTGAAGTTCTTGGAATGGCAGACTCTTTTGGATTAGCCTATTTCAAGGCTCAGGAAGCGGCTCGGCAGACACTTCCCACAGAAGGTTCTGTATTGATCACAATTGCAGATAGAGATAAAGCACACCTGCTTGAAATAGCCAGAAGTTTTTCAAAACTCGGTTTCAAAATAATCGCCACACGGGGAACTCATAAACAATTAGAAGAAAATAACATGCCATCAGAACCTATCCTAAAACTTCACGAAGATAGGCCAAATATTGTCGATGCGATTAAAAACGGCGAAATACAGCTGGTAGTCAACACACCTCATGGAAGGCTCAGCGAATTTGATGATTCTTACATTCGAAAAACCTCCATCAAATACAAAATCCCATACATCACAACAATAGCCGGTGCCTTAGCTTCTGCAAAGGGAATAGCGGCTTACAGGCAAGGAAGCTGCGAACCAAAAAGCCTTCAGGAATATCATGCGAGTATACAGTGATAAGCTGAAATAGGCGATTCAGGCAAACCCGCATGAGAACAGGATAAGAAAGTGTAAAGAATCTTGTAAATCTTGTAAATCCTGTCGAAGAAATTAAAAAGAAACACAATAAAATGACAAGAATTGTTAGACAGGATGAACAAGATTAATACGATAAAAGAAATCCAGATAATCCCGTCAATCCTGATAAATTCTGTAAATCTTGTAAATCCTGTCCAAAAAAAATTAAAAGGAACCACAAAAAAAATGACAAGAATTGTTAGACAGCATGAACAAGATTAACAGGATAAAAAAATCTAAAGAATCCCGTGAATCTTTTCTAAATATGGAAGTATGAAGTCAGATTAATTCGGAAATTTGGTTTTGATTCTCTTTTCCAAATAAAAAGTGGGGTATGGAAATGATCAGAAGGAAAAGCGAACGAACAGATCGCTTCCGCAACAAGATTTTCGTGTTTCTGTTAATCGGCATGATCATTGGTATTCTATCCGCGACGGCGACCGCAGAATTACAGATGAGAGTGGCTACATTCGTCCAGGACAGGGAGTTCCCGGAGCTCTTGCCATATGTTTGGGATGGATGGGACTTAAAACATGGCATGGGCCAAACAAAAGAATATAGCCAGATAGTCCGTCCGGGAGCCACCTTGCATGCGTTCGTGGCGAACACATCAAACGATCCCATAACCGTGGAACACGTCTTATTGAATGACATAGATCTATCCAGGCATATCGTACCCATGCATAGAGAGCACCGTGGAATACGTGCCGCCAGCTATCTCTTGAATGACACCACAGTGACACCGAAAGAGGTGCGCCAACGCCTTGAGAACCTAGGTGCTCCTATATGGTACCAGGTTCGTCCGAATCCCATACCACCCAAAGGCTTCGCAGAAGTCATAGTGCGTTTACGAAAGATGCCTGACGAGAAAATCCTTGTGATGGCAGTGAAGGCTTCCGGGGAAAAGGCAGTCAATGCTCGCCTCTTCACCGAGAGACCGGGAGTGTTGGCAATAGCTTCCGTAAATTTTAACAAAGAAAGCGACCGAATGTTTCTGTACGTGACTCGAAGTGATGGGCAGGAGTTCGGTATCCGCTCAGTGGAGATAGACGGCAAGGATGTAAAAGTAGCGAAGGAAAAGCCCCTGAGAAGTTCCCACGGCTTTTTACCTATCGAAATTCCCCTGACACAGGCGATGGATTATGGCTCGTTCCATTATGTGGCTGTGACAACCACGGATGCTCTCAGTGCTGCCGCGGTGGTGCGTGC
>CAYVXD010000043.1:0-28623 GCA_964454265.1 uncultured Candidatus Sumerlaeota bacterium
ACAGTAGTTATGGTGTATAATATACATTGCAGGCTCTAAGTGTAGCGCCGCCGTCTCGCCTTCACGATCCGCCTGAGGCGGACCGGGACGGCGGCGCTACGCCATATCAACAACTGACTTTGCCATAGGCACCAACCCATCATTTCAAGTTTGAAGATGCACTAGCGCGAGATTCTAGAAATTGGAATGAGAAGGAGACGGGAAAGCTGTGGGTGATGTTGAAAAATCATCACGCCGAATCGGGATCATGTGAGATTTGTTTTGGCTTGCGTCGTAAGTGAGAATGTAAGGAGAGCGATCAGGATACATCTCTGCCAGCTTGCGGTTGAGTTCAGGATCCCGCTGCAGGTTCGCGTACAGGACGTCATCTGATAAATCCGGGGAATTCAGACGACGGTTAAAGACCCATCCAACGCTTCGCTCTATCCTAATATATACAATGGCATTATGGATGTTAGCATCTTTAACAACCTGGTATGGCTGGCGAATACGATCCGTGAGGTTCATGAGGTAGATCGCCCGATGGGGGAAGAAGGTTAAGAGGCTGATTCCAAATGAGACAAGTATAAAGACCGGCCAGAAGTACGGGCCGGTCGTTTCGTTAAGATTTCTGCGGAGCCAGAATTGCTGAAGAGCAAAGAGGTGCCGTACTGTGAGCAGAATAAGCGGTGTAATGAGTGTGAAGTAATATACCGGCCCCGTGTCACTCACGCCAGGATACTTGTACAGACAATAGAACGCTGAGACTGATGCCATCCAGCCAATGAGTAGCCAATCCCACTGATCTCGCCGCTGTTTGAAAAAGACCATCCCGGCGAACAGCAGCGAAATCGGCCAGCCAAATAGCCAGCCATTCACGCGCAGCCAGTTGACTGCCAGGTGCGCCAGCGCAATTGGCACCGTGTGGCGATACCCTTCGCCCTGCTGCGCGAGTCCAATGACGCTCATCGGAATCGGGGTTGGATAGCCCAGGGCTACCATCCGAATGACTACCACCTGAAGCGCAATACCTGCTGCCAGAATTGCCATTACAACAAAGCGAGCAACATAGCGCCTGGGTTGTTTGAGCATGAGCCAGATCGCATGGCAGCCAAAAGGCAGACCAACGGCAACTGCCTCGAATGGTCTAGTGAAAGCGGCAACACCGAGTGCAATCCCAGCAAGAATCGCACTTGGCCATGAAGACATTTTCACGGTTTTCATGTACGCCCAGAAAAAAGCAGTCATAAGCATCAGCGACGTGGCGTAAGGCAAGAGTGTTGCCGACGTAAAGAGGAAGAAAGGTGAGATGACGAGTAAGAGAGCAACGTAGCGTGCCTGATCAGAGCCAAAGAGCTCACGGGCAATTAGAACCAGCAGGAGCAGGGTCACCACGCTGCTCAGAGCCGGGATCAGCCACGGAGCGTTTAGTAAGACGCCAGGCACGAGAAAAAACATGTAGCCTGGCCGATGCGTCAGATAACCGCTATACCGGCGGCCGTTATCGTTCTCGATAATAAAATAGTGCCTGAAGAAGATGCTGAGAGGAGGCGCAGCAGTGTAAAGCCTTCCAGTTGTCAGAATCTCTGCCTGAAAGAGGTATGATCCCTCATCATCCGTGACTGGCGTATCGTGTAGTACTCCCATGCGGATGATGATAATCAACAGGAAAGTGATGAGCCCCATTACCACAAGGAGCGGAATCAGTCGTATTCCAATGATGCGTTGGTGAAGCCTCTCCAAGCCAAGCCCAGAAAGCTTCAGTGAGATGCCGAGCGCAAGAAATACAGCCGCAGGAATGAGCAACACCCATTGCCAGAGAATAGCTGAAAGTTCAATCTTGCTGAAATATTCCATGCGGCTCTCTACGAAATTGCCCAACGCGTAGCGTTCGATTGTTGGATCAACATAAAGCATATCTTGCTCAACAAAATCGCTTAATTGGTAGCCAATGACAAAATACAGAACCAGGCAGGACACGCCGAGCAGGAGAAACACTGTACTTCGTAATTCCGGATGAGGTATGTGAGTATCGGATTGGCTGATCATCTTTGCACCTTGAGCGCGAGAAGCCGGGTAGCCCACCCAGAGGAGCGGTCATCTGACAACGGCTTCGCCAGTATTTTGAGGACAGTTCCGGTTACCAGAGTCAACAAACACATTTGTCGCACCAGGGAGGGGCGTAACAGTGTCGTGCCCCTACAAGTATAATAAAAAGCGGATATCATGTTCGATTTTTTCGCGGAGCGTTGTGTCGGCAAAGCGCAGCGCCTGGTTGAGGTGCTTTTTCACCAGTTGGCTCTTGCCTGCGTGCAGGTAGCATACTGCAAGCCAGTAGTGGGCGCGTGCATTTTCTGGATCGGCACGCAGTACTTCCTGCAAGGTCTGCACTGCACGGGCAATATCGCCCTGCTTGAGGTAACACTCGCCAAGATTCCATCGCGCTATGATGTGATCCGGAGCGATGCGGAGCGCCTGTTGGTAGGAGGCGCAAGCTTTGGCAAGCATCCCCAGGGCTTCGTAGCAGGCACCCAGGTTATTGTATCCCTTCGGGTCGCTGGGATCGAGCTCGACAGTTTTTTCAAAGAGTGCGATTGCGGACTCGAAATTGCCCATTAAGTAATAGGTCTCGCCCTTGTTGTGATAAGCATCCGTATACGCTGGATCGTGTGCGATAGCCTCTTGATATTCGACGATCGCCTTTTCGTATTGTTGTTTTTCTTTGTAACAATTTGCGACGCTCCAGTAGTCCTTTGCGATGTTCTGCGAGCGAATGTGAAACCAATTTGCATTGACGAACCAGCCGAAGAGCCCCAGGCACAGCACAGCGGGCAGCAGCGTGCGCAGATTCAGTTGTCTGATTTTCTCAACCACCCACACGGCACCAAACGCGGCAAAACAAATGAGTACAGGTACGACAGGAAGACGGTAGCGCGCATTGACGAAAAACAGTATGACCGTGAGCATATAGATCGCCACAAATATGGCGAGGAGTATGCTAGACGGATTGCGACGGCGGCAGAGGCTTACCATGCAGCCGAGGAGCGCAATTGGAGCAATCAGGCCAAAGTTGCATACGGTGAGCAGTACGTGGAGGATCGGGGAATAGCGCGCGACAAAGTAGATATTCTTGTTGTTCTTGATCTCATAGCCGTTCCAGAACAAAACGAACTTTTTCCATAGCAGACGAAGAAAGCTCAGCGGGTGCTCGATGATGAACCTCCGGGCTTTCGTGTGCCAGTAGTGGCTAATTTCTGCCGCGCTGGGGGTATGTCCGAGCATGAGTGCGGCTTCGCGCTCGGCAAAGAGTTCCACCGAGTCGCGATAGTGGCCAAAAAAGAGATAGCGCACGGGCGTCTGGGAAGTAAAGCCGTCGGCATGCGCATTATTACCAATATAGAAATTGATTGACCCATACGTTGCTATGGGAACGAAGCTCCTCCCCACAATGGCGTTATGGAGCGTGACGGGAGCGATGACCACGACGATAAGGGACAGGATCGAGCCCAGGTGTCTGAGGCGCTCTGAAGTGGGTAGGCGGTCGCGCAGGTTGACCCAGACGAAGACCAGGAGCACGGGGAGAAAAACAAGAATTGCAGGGCGCGCAATGGCAGACAGGCCAATCAGGGCACCCAAGATTGCTGCCTTGCGCAGCGTCGGTGTCTCAAGCAGCTGGAGTGCAACCAGCAGGATCAAGGGGTAGAAGAAGATCTGGAGCGAGATGTCCAGCAGCTCTCCTTCGAAAAAAATGAACGGCGCATAACAGGCCGCAAGAATTCCGGCCAGTAGAGCAACCGCCTGCCGCTGAAAGACGCGGCGTGCCAGAAGGTACACGATAACGGCAGCCAGACTTCCGAGCAGGTGCTGAAGCAATTTTGGCAGAAGCAGGTTGGGGCCAGTAATGCTAAACAAAACGCCGAGAAGGTAGGCATACAGCGGGGCACGAAAGAAGGGTTTCTCGCCAACCAACTGGCCCTGGGCAATGGATTGCGCCCAGGTGTAATGATACATCTCATCCAGAAACGGCGCGCCGAAGTAAGGACTGCGCACCATATCGTTTACATACAGGAGGCGCAGCAGCAGGGCGCCGAGCAGAATGAGAAGGGGCGGTTTGAGGAGTCGCGGCATCGTCACGGTTCGATTATTCGGACCCGGGAATGAGCAGCATTTACAGGATCAGCAGCACGCGCGATGCATTGGAGCTGGTGTAGCTTGCCCGGCATCGCGGATAGTACAGCGCTAATTTACAGATAGAATAGCAACATAGCGATACGGAATGCGCCTCTTCTTATTGAGATTTGTATAGATAACGGTACAGTTGAAAGCTGAGCACCGGCGCAGAACTCAGGCTTTCGCCAGCGTTTGTCATTTCTTTTTGTTCTATGCGTGGCATCCGCCTAGGCGGATGAATCTACACGGGCAGGTTGAAAATGCGCCTGTGGCGTGATGCCCGTGCCACGTTGAATGGCACAGTTGAAGGCCAAGCATTCGCACAAAAATAAGGCCTTCAGCGGCTTTGGCTGTTTCTTTATTTATGCGAAAAGCTAAGACAAGACTAATAATGAGGCATATACGAGAGAGTGAGAAAGAATGCAAGGAAAGAATATGGGTACAGCGGGGACATGAGTAGCCTGCTCGGGCCTCGGATGGGGCCCGGACGCTGCAGGCAGAGCCTACATCTCGTTATTGTAGTTGGTGCTTTGGCATCCCGTATAGCTCGAAACCGTAGTAGGAGCACGAAGGAGGGGACCCGATTGCGTTTGGCGTATAGGTTCCACCGGCTGGACAGTTGGGCTCGCGCTTAATATAGCCATTGGGACCACAAATGTCCGTATTGCTCAACCAACCGGAAGGGACAGTAGTGCCGTTCGACAGCCGGTTCTCCAGCGCCCATTGCTCCTTCGCGCCATCAATTTTCGCGAGATTTTCCTGACAAGCTCTGCTGCGGCTGTTTTCGCGCTGCCTGAGCCACGTGGGCGCTGCAATGGCGATGATGATCCCAAAGATACCAAGGACAATCATAATCTCAATCATGGTAAAGCCATGGTAATGGGCACGTCGTCTTCCACTCAGAGTTCGAGGCAGCGCAGCTATCATAAAATTTGTCATTGTGCTTTCCATGGGCTTCTGTGCGAGCGTGAAGAAAAATGGGCGATAAAACAGGGTGCCCGATTTATCGCCCATCCCGCTGATTGCCTACGTGCCGTTCTTAGTTTAGAAGAACGTGAGCAGTGAATGGCGAGTTGCTTGTTCCGATCGAGCAGGTCGGATCGGTTCCGATGTTAGCCGGCGTATAGGTTCCACCGGATGGACAGTTGGGAGTCCGCTTAATATAACCATTAGGACCACAGATGTCCGTGTCGGTTAACCAACCAGAAGGGACAGTACTGCCGTTCGACAGCCGGTTCTCCAGCGCCCATTGCTCCTTAGCGCCATCAATTTTCTGCAGGTTCTCCTGGCAGGCCCTTCCACGGGAATTCTCTCTTGCTCTCAGAAATCCCGGTACGGCAATCGCAATCAGAATGCCGATGATCGCTACGACGATCATGATCTCGACCAGGGTAAAACCTTTTGTTTTCTTCCGCTTCATACTGATTCACCTCCTCTGCATGGTTAATGTTTCTTCTTAGAGAGGAGCAATATGGGTGCCAGAAACCGGCTGAAGCGTGAGCGTTGTGCAGGCAAGGGGCATGCCAGACATAGAGGGTTCATTTTTCAAGGGTTAGAACGTGTACAAATTCTGTGCGCGTGGTAATCTCTCACCTGTGCAGAGATCGGAATTGGGACTTTTGGCTGTTATTGTGTAACGAACTTCACAATTTCTGTTACTGGCATTACTCAAATAGGTTGTACTTTAACATCTTATTATGGAGACTTTTTCGGCTGATGCCAAGGAGGTCGGCGCTCTCCTGTCTTTTGTAGCTCGCTTTTGTTAATGCTGCGAGAATAAGGCGTTTTTCAATGCGGTCTGCAATGGCTTGGAGTTTCTTGGCCAGTGGGATTGAAAAGTCCTCCATGAGTTCCTGATCGTCGCCATATTCACTCAAGCTTTTCAGTCCTGAGGGCAGACAATCCACACTGATAAGATTCGAGGTCGAGAGGATCATGGCGCGCTGAATCAGGTTTTCCATTTCCCGAATGTTGCCTGGCCAGCTATAGCGCATGAACATATCCATTACTTCTTTTGAGACGCCCTGGATGTTCTTCTGTAGTTTGCTATTGTAATAGTTGATGAAATGGTCAACCAGGAGAGTAATATCATCGCGGCGCTGGCGCAAAGGGGGAAGGTAGATCGGCAGAACGTTAATGCGGAAATATAGGTCTTCGCGGAACGTCTTTTCTTCAACGGCTTTGAGCAGGTTTTTATTGGTAGAGGTGATAATGCGAATGTCAACCTTGACAGTTTTAGTGCCGCCGACGCGCTCGATCTCACGTTCCTGCAGGACGCGCAGCAGCTTGGCCTGCAGGGCAAGGGGCATGTCGCCAATTTCGTCGAGGAAGATAGTTCCTCCTTCTGCCTGCTCGAATTTTCCGATTTTCTGACCTAACGCACCGGTAAACGCGCCCTTTTCGTGGCCAAACATCTCGCTCTCTAACAGCGTTTCCGGAATCGCAACGCAGTTCACTTTTACAAAGGGGTTGTTCTTGCGGTAGCCATGGTAGTGAATGGCCTGAGCAACCAGTTCCTTCCCTGTTCCGCTTTCACCCTGGATCAAGACCGTGACGTCATTGGTGATGACTTTGCGGATCAGGCAATAGACCTCCTGCATTTCAGCGCCGCCGCCAATAATCTGGTCGAACTGATACTCTTTGGCGAGCGCATCCCGGAGATTATGTATCTGGTCAAGGAGGCGGTGTTTTTCCAGGCCGCGGCGGATGATAATCCGCAGTTCATCAACGTCAAAAGGCTTGGTGAAGTAATCGTAAGCGCCTTCTCGAATAGCGTTAATGGCAATCCGTTGCGTGCCATAGGCCGTGATCATCAAGACAATTAAGTTTGGGTTTGACTTCTTAAGCTGTTTCAGCACCTCGATGCCGTCGAGCTTTGGCATCTTGATGTCAAGAATCGCCAGGTCAAACTCATTCTGCCGTATTTTGGCTACGGCTTCTTCCCCGTCCTTGGCCTCTTCAACCTGATAGCCTTCTTTTGTAAGCAGCTCCCTGAGCAAAAATCGAATTCCATCTTCATCATCAGCAACTAGGATTCGCGCTCTCTGCACCGTGAGTCACCTCTCCCTCTGGAATATGTGCGTATCATGAGCAGGATCTTTCTGTTATACGCTAGCTGGTCACCTGACTACTGGCATCGCCGCACCGAAATTCGCATTGACTTTGGTGTCCGAGTAATGATGTCATAGCCGGAAGCTGAACAAGTCGGTTTCTCACCCTCTTTCTCGACTGAATCATGACTCTATTAGAGAGGATTCTGGCAAAGCCTGTCAACCAAATCTTGCTGCTCATTCTGCTTGTCTGGGTGGCTTATGGCAATACACTGTTTCACCAGTTTGTCTTTGATGACCATGACACCATTGAATTCAACCGCCTGATTACCTCACTGGGAAATCTACCGCTTTTGCTCTCGCGCCACTATTTTGATCAGGGGATTGAAATCAGCTATCGGCCTGTTGTGACGCTGAGCTACTTCGCTGATTTTTCTCTCTGGGGAAAGCTGCCCTTCGGCTACCACCTGACCAACGTGCTGTTGCATCTTGCAACTGTGGTCGCAGTCTTTTTGCTGCTGCGAGAGTTCCTTGGTGAGCGCGGCCTGGCTCTGTATGGTGCAATCGTCTTCGCGCTACACCCGGTTCAGACGGAAGCAGTAAATGTAATTTCCTACCGCGAAGATCTGCTGGCGACAGGCTTCTGCGTCCTGGCGATACTGAGCTATATCCTGCTGCGCAAAGGTGCACAGATGCGCCTTCCGCTTGCTGCAGTGCCGATTCTCTGTTATCTGGCAGCTGTTTTTGCCAAGGAATCCGCTGTTGTACTGCCCGTGCTGATTGGACTACTTGAGTTGACTCTGTTCCGCAAGCTGCTTGACCTGCCGCCGCTTTCTGCGCGATCGCGCTTCTGGATCGCTTTTGCCTTCGCATGCGCGCTCCTGCTCTATGGGATTATTCGGTTTCTCGTTATGGTTCCCTACTACCCAACGCGCTATGCGTATTTTGGAGGCAGCTTTGCTATTGCTCAGATGAATTTCCCGCGTTTTTTTCTCTTTTACTGGTCGTTGCTGCTCTTGCCTATTCAATTATGTGCAGAATATGCGTTTCAGCCGATTGTGCGGCTTAGCCATCCAGTGCTTCTGCTTGGGATGGCCGGACTTGGCGTTTATCTGGCACTGATTGTGTTTCTGGTACGCCGCAAAATGGCGCTGCAGGCTCTTGCCCTGCTGTGGGTGATCATTGCGATACTGCCAGTGGCGCAGCTCCTGCCTTTTGCTAATCCCGTGGCTGAACGCTATCTCTACTTTCCAATGGTCGGGTTTGCACTGTTGGCGGCCAGTGTTCTGCAGTATATTCTAAAGAAGTTTCATGTTGCGAATGGAACATCTCGTGCGAGACAGGCCCGCGCCGTGATTATGAGCGTGTGTTGCATTCAGCTCCTTGCCTACACGTATTTGACCATTCATAGAAATCCTATCTGGAGTCGGGACGAGACGCTCTGGCCTGCCACGTACGCATGCGAGCCGCGAGGCACGTCAACCTTAACCAATCTGGGGGCCTTGTATCTGCGCCAGGGCGAGCCAGCCAGGGCTCGCGAGCTGTTTGAGCAAGTTCTCGGCTACATGCCTCATAATTACGTTGCGCGCAATAATCTGGGTGTCATCTACATGCAACAGCACGATTATGCACGCGCCATCCTTGAGCTGCGCAAAGCGCTGTGGGAAAATCCTGGGTATGCAAATGCGCATTACAACCTGGCGCTCTGCTACACGCGGCTCGACCCTCCAGACTATCGTCGTGCAGCTCAGCATCTTCAGCTGGCTCGTGCCTACCATCATCCCATACCACAATCAGTAATTCAAGAGATTGAACAACATGGGGTCGAGGCCTCTCACCCCTGACATACCAGGCGTGGGCCGTGTTGCATATAGGGGCGCTGGTTCTATAGCTCGCCGACGAACTATTTGCTCGTAGCACCAAGGCGCAATTATGTGCTTGCGGTTTGTTACAGAATCGCGGTCAGCCGACCGCCCGTTGCTCGGCAGGACCTAGCGATCTTCAATCGCCGGGAATTTCATGATGACTTTCGTCCAGTCTTGAAGGCTTCTAACTTCGATGGTTCCCTGATTATAGGAGACAATCTGGTAGGCGATAGGAAGGCCAAGGCCAGTGCCGGTATCCTTTGTTGTGTAGAAAGGCTCGAAGATGCGCTCGATTTCACTTTCACGAATAGTGGAGCCGGTATTGGCAATCTCAACAGTAATGGATTTGCCTTTCTTGTCGCGTTCATCGAAATATGTGCGCAGGATAACAGTACCCTGGGGTGGGGTGGCTTCGAAGGCATTAAGGATAATGTTCAGAAACGCCTGGGTGATTTTATCGGCCTGGAGCCTGCAGAAGGGAAGGATGCCGTAGGTTTCCCTGATCCTGAAATCGCAATTATTCTCGGACCCGCCGAAGCGGCTCTTACACAGGGCGAGTGCTCCGGCGAGGAGCTGGTTGACGTCGCACGGTACGGGCCGTGTGGACTCGGGCTGAGAGAAGTCAAGGATGGAGCGAATAACTTTTTCCAGGCGGTCAACCTCTCGGACGATCTGATTAACGTAATGTTTCCCCTTTTCGCCTTCTGCGAAATCTTCCGCGAGGAGCTGGGCAATGCCTCTAATGGAGCTGAGGGGATTACGAATTTCGTGAGCAATCCCAGTGGCAAAGGTTCCAATGGCTGCCAGGTGGTCGGCGCGTTGCATCTGTGTGTGGAAGGATTTCAACGCCGAAAGATCTCGGAAATTTACTACGCAGCCGAAGGGATTTCCCGACTTGTCCTTCAGGAGGGAAGTTGACACGGATAGAGAGTAGATTTCTTGCCGGGGAGAGGTGAAGAGGATTTCTTGCGACGATGTTGAGCGTTGCTCTTTGATAATGTCAGAGAGTATCTCGTAAAACGCGCCCTCCTCGTCCCATTTTTTCATGGTCTCCAGCAGGTTACGTCCGACCGTAGTATCCACGGAGCTGCACAACACCTTTTCCGCTGCGGAGTTCATGGTCGTAATATTGCCACGGATGTCGGTGGTGATCAGCCCGCCAGAGAAGCTTTCAAGGATATATCGGTTGCGCTCCTGGAAGATATCGTTGAGATAGTCAATCATGGTGTTGAAGCTCTTGCCGAGCTCGCCAATCTCGTTGGCATAGGGGATTTCGACCTTGCGCGAAAGGTCGCCCGTGGCGATCGAGCGCGCGGTTTCTGTCATACGCCTGATCGGATAAATAATCGAGTAGGCGAGGCCCATGCCAAATGCCAAGGCAACAATAGAGACCACGAGCGAGAATAATAGAATCCTGATGGCTACGACATCGAGCACCGACTTAAGAGCCTGATTGTCGGTTTTGCTGGCGTAGTAGTTTGCCACCTGATAGTTCAAAATCCCCAGACCAATGGTGAAGAGGACAACCAGTGTGGGGATGGCGATGACCAGACGCAGCCGGCGGCGCTCGATCTGCTTGACATCGTGCATCAAAGATTCAGAGGGCCGTAGCTGGTCAGATTGTTCATTTGGCTCCGGACGCTTCAGCAGGCGCTTATTCACCACGGGAACAGGACCTCCGTCAGATGGCGGTAGGGGCGTTTTGCAATACGCCTCTACTACATCCGGATCCGCATAAAGCAGTGCAGCACGAAGAATATTTTTTTCCTGCTGTCTTTTCCAAACAGCAACCTCTTATTTATGGAAAAAGAGCGATGGAGTCAATAAGATTGTGAATGTTGCGCACGTCTGTAGGGACAGATTATAATCTGTCCCTACATTGGCAATTAGAATAAGGAGGTTGATTCCAAACCACTGGAGTAGGTGCCATTGCATGCTCCTGGTGGGCGAGAGCAAGCAGCAACCTCACGAGGGAATGAGATCAATGTTGAGACGGGCGGTCTTAAATTGTCTCGAACGCCGATGTGGGAAGGTAGCCGCTTTGGCCGCTACGCAATCGAATTCGCGCCCAGCCCTCTTCCGATTGCTCCACGAGGCGCACCTTGGTTCCAGCAGGCAATTTCAGAATATCACTGAAGCTTGTGCTCGGTCCGCTACGGGCGCTCGTCTCTTGCATGACCACAGCTTCTTTCACAGCAAGTGTTTCGTATAGTTTGACACCGAAGAAACATGCTACAAAGAACAGCAGTACTGCACTGATGCGAGCTGCACGTTTCCAGACGCGGTGCCATGCGGCCCTGCGAGCCAGGAATACCCACAACATTGCAGTGACAAACAGAAGATAGACCAGATCCAGCACGAGCGTTAATTCGTTCAGTGTGAATGCCTCTTTGACTTGATACAATGGGCGCAGGAGTATAAAGACGCGCGGACTGTTTATAGCCGGAGCAATTTCGGCCAGATTCTCCTGTGCGTCTGCATCGCGCGGGTCGAGCTGAAGTGCACGTTCGTACATCAGCACTGCGGGTCCCGGTCGATGGAGCTGGGCATATGCATTGCCAGTGTTATAATAGAGCACCGGGTCTACAGTGCCTTGGGCCAGGAGCTGTTCGTACAGGGCGAGCGCCTCTTCATATTTATTTTGCTTGTAGAGCGCATTAGCTTTGGCAAAGAGGCTGTGAGCAGACTGGTCATCTGTCTGCATAGCTGGGGTTGTCTCGTTGCTCGCACTTGCACGCCCGGCAAGCAGACTAATCATCAGGATAAAAAGTGTATGCCAACGCATATAACTCCCTTCCTGGGCCGAGGCCAGGTGTCATGGCGATTGGCGCAGCATCTTCTCCAGCTTGTTAATCAGGCGCAGGGATGCCTGATACGCAGCACGCATCTCATCCGCTGAGTGCTGTGTGGCTTTGGCATAGCGGGCGCTATCGGATTCATCAAGCAGCGCTGCGATCTGTTTATAGACCTCAGGGCTGATGCCTCTTTCCGCAAGTGCAACTACGATGTCGTCAGTGGTCAGACCAGCAGCCTGCCGGTTCAGCTTATCCGCGAGATAGCCGCGCAGTGCATTGGAGAGCTCAGCAAAGAATTGATCGTGATTGTGCTGACGCAAGAATTTCGCTGCAGTGTTGAGTCGTCTGGCCGCAATGCCACGTGCCTTGAGCTTTCTGGCTCGGCCAAGGTCGCTTTCCATCATCTCACGGCGGCGTTTCATCCAGAATCCGAGCGCCAGCGCACCAAGTGGAATCGCTTGTAACAGGAGAAATGGCGTCTCCTTTATGAGCAGATTGTACTGAGTAGCGCCGGTGAAGCCGCGGGTTTTGATGTAATTGATCTCTCGTCCGAGTTGGACGACTTTCTCAGGCTTTGCTTGTTCGCTGGGACCCACGACAACCGGCATCGCAGGAGTCTTGCCTGGCGTAATCTTCAGGGCAATTTGCTTAGATGTGAGGGTTCTGTATTGCTCCGTCTCAGGATTAAAAATTGTGTAGTTGATCGGGGGGATGGTCTGGATACCGGTTTTCATGGGCCGCAGCACGTACTCAAAGGTTTTCTCACCTCCGAGGTTGTCCCCAACGATGCGCGGCTTTGCCGTGGCTTTTGACTCGTAGAGCTGAAAACCGTCCATAGGCGGCAGCTTCGGTTCGGCAATTGCCTCAACGTAGCCTGTTCCTTGGAATTCCAGGTTAAGGGTAATCAGGTCGTCCTGCGACGCCGCTGTTCTATCAACCTTAGCCTCAAGTCTATACTGGCCTATGGTGCCAGAGAAATCGTCCGGCCCAGGCTCAGGCAGCGGTCGGACGTTAATTTCAATTGGCGAAGAAGGGATGTTGACCCTGACTGTGTTTCTGCCAAAGAAGCTGTCGAAGAAGGAGTCGCCGAAGGGATCGTCTGGAAAAGCATCATGCGAAAACGGATCTCTGAAGAAATCGCTAGAGGAACGGCGCTGGCGCGTTGGCCGTTCAACCTGCAGGTTGCCGGTTAAGGTTATCGCATCAACCGTGCATGTTCCGGTCTTGGTCGGAACCAGGGCAATATTCTTGATCAATGCTATTTGGTAGAAGACGTTTTCGATGGTCTTTTCTCTGTAATTGAGTGACTTGGCGGTGTAGAGATCTTCTTTCAGGAAGTCCTTGTAAGTTATCCGTTCGTATGCGAATCCCAGATTTCTCACGTTCAGGCGGTTGTTATAGAGATAGTAGGAGACCACGATTTGTTCACCTACGTAGGGGGTAGTATTGTTGACCGTGGGTCGGAGAAACAGCTTCCCCTTGAGCTGCTTGTTGAGTTCCGGAGAGTCTGTTCTGGCAGAGATAATATTTTCGCTGCTCAGGCTTGCCGGGAGTGTTGCGAGCACTTCCTTCACGACCTCGATAGTGATGGGGTCGCTTTCGAGCCGGTGACCGCGAGACTCGACTGCGGCTGGCGCGATAGTGAACCGACCAATCTCCTTTGGCTGAAGGACGACAGTGTAAAGCATACTTACCGTCATCTGATTCTGAACATGAACGATTTGGCTACTCTGCGATGGTTGTCTGACAACTGTGAAGTGATCAAATGACGGGAGCTGAGGGTAGGGAAGGTTTTGGCTGGATCCGGAAATTTTCACCGTGTAAGTGATATAGTCGCCGAGCTCCACTTTCGTCTGGTTTACGCTGGAAGTGATCTGAATATCTTGTGCGGATGTAGAGCACACCATAAAAACGAAGCACACGGCCAGCAGGGGCAGTTCACGGACTGCGCTTACAAATGCTCGCCGGAGCAGACCAGTGGCGTGACGTTTGGGTTTTAGAAATAGTTTACCAGTCATTTTCCATATCCAGCGCGCCGCGAAAGCGCTGATTAAACAGCTGGCGGTATTGCTCTTGATCTTCCTCAGCCAGGCTATTCAGCAGGCGCATGGCGTCGGCTTTGGTCATCTCTCCCGTCTCTTGCTCTTGTTGGTCCCCTTGTTCCTGCGCCGCTTGTTGGTCTTCTTGTTGTTCGGCTTCTTGAGCCTGTTCCTGTTGTTGTGATTCCTGTTCTTGTTGTTGTTCCTGCTGGGCCTGTTCCTGTTTCTGCTCTTCAGATTCGGCTTGTTGCTCCTGCTCTGCCTGAGGTTGCTGTTGCTCTTGCTGGGCCTGTTGGTCTTTGTATTTTGCGTAGAGTTCCTTCCACTTGCGCTTTGCCTGTTCAAAATTGAATTTCGGATCCGGGTCAGCAGGATTTTTGCGCATGGCAATGCGATTTGACTCCATGCAATCCTCAAGACTTTTCAGCGCCTCGCTGATTTTGCCCAGAGATTCGTGCTGTTCGGCAATGCGATACTGTGCGACCCCGGTATTATAATAGGCTTCGGCCTCCATAAGAGCGTGGTTCGTGCTCCCGGGGAGCTTCTGGAATTCCTCGATTGATTTGTCGTATTTCTTCTGGCGAAACAGGACATTGCCGATATTAAAATGGAGCTCGGGTGCTTCCGGCGATTCCACCTGGGCGTTCTTGTAGTTCTCCAGCGCTTCGTCGTAGCGCTTCTGATTGAAGGCCGTGTTGCCCTGTTCAGTAAGACGGCTAAGTGGACTGCCAAAACCGAAGATGACTGGAAGGATTACGACAAGGATACATATATGGTGCCAGTCGCATATGTAGGATTGTCTCTTGCGCATGTTCATACTTTCTGCGTTGTGAGGGGCGTATTGCAATACGTCCCTAGTCTTTATTCAAACCGACCGGTCCATTCCTTGCGTTTCCGTTTGCGATCTGATTTGATCCCTTCCAGAATCAGCAGAATAATAGCTGGCAGCAAGACATATTGAAACCGGTCTTCGTAGATCGTATAGATGCGGGATTCCTGGAGCTTTTTTTGCATTGTACTGATATCACCGTAGACCTGATCGAGTTCGAGTTCACCGTGGGGGTTGGCTTTGACAGCCTTTCCACCGGTAGCCAGGGCGATTTTTTCCAGTGTGGTAAAGTCCAGGCGGCTATTCACCTTGTGACCCTGCTTGTCTTCTTTGTAACCAGCTCCTTCAACAGGTATTGGCATACCCTGAGTTGATCCAATACCAATGCAGTAGATTTTGATGCCCTCCTTTGCGGCATTTTTCGCCGCGTCAATGGGATCGGATCCTTGATCTTCTCCGTCGGTGAGCAGGATGAGCACGCGGTAGCCTTTTTCGGTGTGCCCGAAGGCATCAATTGCTTTGCGAATAGCTGTGCCGATTGCCGTACCCTGCACGGGGACAGAATTGGTATCAATGGTGTCGAGAATGTCCAAGGCGATGCCATAGTCAAGCGTCAGTGGGCACTGCACGAACGCCATTCCTGCGAAGGTGATAATGCCGACGCGGTCGCCGCGGAGGCGATACAGCAGGCCGCGTAGCTGATCCTTGGCGCGCGCCAGCCGGCTGGGCTTAATATCCTGGGCGCGCATGCTGAGTGACGTGTCAATGGCAATCATGATGTCAACGCCTTTACGCACAAGAGGCCGTTCAATGGCACCGTATTGAGGCCGCGCAATGGCGACGACGATCAATGCCACTACTAAACACACAAGGCCGATCTTCAGGTACTGCGCCTTCACACTGGTGTTTTTTATCAATTTCTGTAGCACTCGGGAGTTACCGAATTTTTGCAGTAAACGCCGTTTCCGCTTGAAGACCATCAAGAAAAAGCTCAGCAGAAGCGGTACGATGACCAGAGCAATAAAAAAATTGGGATTTTCGAAATTCATCTATCAAGTCCTTTGCAGGCCTAGGGCAGTTTCAGAAATCGCGTATACGCCAGAAGCACTGCAATCAACAAAAGTGCCACCGCCGGAATAGCCACATAGGCCATGAGCTCGTCATAATTATAGTGTTCAGTGTATTCATATTTTGTCTTCTCAAGGCGGTCGATCTCGCTATAGATATTAGCCAGTTTTTTTTCATCCGTTGCGCGGAAATACTTTCCGCCGGTAGCTCGTGCAATTTCGCGTAGCGTGTCTTCGTCAATCGATACACGCTGCGGCACGTACTGCAGGCCGAAAACAGTGTCTACGGGAACAAGGGCCGTGCCACGACTTCCCACGCCAATGGTATAGACCTTGATATCGAATGTTCGAGCGATTTCTGCCGCAGTCGCAGGCTCAATTTTCCCGGCGTTATTCTCCCCATCGGTCAGGAGGATAATGACTTTTTTCTTTGCTTCACTGTCTTTGAGCTTGTTAACAGAGTTGGCGAGGGCCATACCGATAGCCGTAGAATTACCATCCACAATCCCAAAATCCACCTGGTCGAGGAATTCCTGGAGTACGCCGTAATCGAGCGTTAGGGGACAGAGGGTGAAATACGTTGTTGCGAAGGTTATGATACTGATGCGATCAGCTTCGCGTGCGCTAATAAAGTTACTGACGACCTTTTTTGCCGCTTCAAGACGATTGGGCTGAAAATCTGCAGCCTTCATGCTGTAGGAAACGTCGAGGACGAGCACGATGTCAATGCCGTGCGAACTCACGCTCCGCTCTACCCATCCATGCTGAGGACGTGCCATCGCCAGGATCAGCAAAGCCAATGCCAGGAGGCGCAAAATCCAGAGAATCGGCCGAAAACGAAGCATACGCGAGGGAGCCAGCGCGCGGGCGTGGCGAATGTCGGAGAACCTCACGGCTCCTCCCCGTTGTTTCTCCAGCCGCCAGAAATAATAGCCTAACAGGGGCAAAACAGCCAGCAGAAGGAGATAGAGAGGACTGGCGAATCTCATACCGTCACCTCTTTCTCTGGCTTGCTCTCTTGCGGTGCAATGTCCGCGGGAGGAGCACCACCGCGTTCAGGTTCCACAAGCACAAGCGGCCTGGGGGTAGTCTGCTCCACAATCATTTTTGCCTGGTCTAGTTTTGCAACGCACTGAGTGTGCTCAGGAACGTATTTGGCGAATTTAACCATATCGCAGTGGTCGAGAAAATCCTCGATCACACTCAGCGTGGGTTTTTCTGCAACACGTTCTTTCAGGCGATACATCAGCTCATAGCTGGTCATATCAATTGCCGCGAGCTTGTAGCGGCGTCCGAGATAAATCCGTATGGTCTCCGACAAGCGGATGTGGTATTTCTTAATTTTTCCTTCTGACAACAGGTTGGAATGTGCCAATGCATTCAGGTCGTCATAAGCCAATTCCTCGATCGGTTTTGGCGGAATCCACTCTTGAGCCGAAGCGGCGCGCCGGCTGAGGAGCCATTTTCTCGCCAGGAATCCGCCCAGTGCGCCCAGCACCAGGAGAGCAGCCAGACTGGCCAGCAGGATGTTGCGTAACTGCGTGTCTGCGGGAATCGAAAGCGGCGGTTTAATGTCGCGCACGTCATTGCGATCTGTGCTGGTGCGGGGAACGTGTTTCACCGTAATCTTGATTGGTTGCGATTGAGCAGTTTTTACTTCACCCGATGCTGTTTGGTATTCGACGGTAAAGGGTGGAATCTCGAATTCCCCGGTGTCAAACGTTGAGAGTACATAGGTATACGATTTCTCAAACCGTTCGCCCTTGAGGGCCTTTTGTTCGGTCGTTTGCACGTCCTGGATTTCAAAGACACCGATTGTTGCTCCTGGCTCAAGCTTCTTGAGCTCAATGCCTCTTTGCCATTCCACGGTCACGGTGTATTGAAGTGTGTCGCCGATCAGCATTTCTTGCTTGCTGCTGCCCGCCGTAATGGTAATTGGCTCTTCAGCAGACTGCGCGAGAGCTGCAAGAACAATCCACATGCCCATGGCGATCATAGAAACGTTGTGGCGGCGGTAGAACACAGAGTCTTCTCCTAGCATTTGCCTCCCGAGTCCGCGGTCTCTAGCGGGCCAGTGGAGAGAGGCTGTCCAGGGCCTTATTCAGTAAACTCCGGCGTGCCTGGCGATGCCGGAGATTCGATTGGCTGTGGCGAATCTTCTGCAAATTCTCCTTCGTAAATGATCACGTTCTGCGTTTTCATCAGGTTTTCTATCAGTTGATGTTCTCGCTCTTGTTCTTTGACCTGGCGAAGAGCGCCTTCAATCTGGCTTTTCACTTCCTCAAAGCGTTGCAGGCGTTCAGGCTGAACTTCAAGGATCTTGAAGATATGGTAGCCACTGTCAGACCTGACGGTCTCGCTGTATTGGCCTGGGCCCAGCGATTTGAGCTGAGTGACGAGGGCTTCGTTTTTTCCAATGCTCGGAATGACGCCAGTACTGGTGTTCACGAACCCGAGCTCTCCGCCACGCGTTTTCGTTTGTTCATCAAGAGATCGTTCTTTTGCCAAGGCGGCAAAATCGGCACCATTCTGAAGCGCAGTGTGCACTTGCTGAGCATCTGCATCATTGGCGAGCAGGATGTGGGCAACCTTGAGCTTCTCAGGAATCGTGAACTCTTGCTTATGCGCCTGGTAATAGAGATCCATTTCAGTTGGGGTGATCGAAACAGCGTTCTTGACCTGCTCGTCATAGAGTTTGCGAATCATCAGCATTTTCTGAAACTGGCTGACCTGCTCGCGGAGTGAGGTGTCGTCTCGATATCCTTTGCGCAGAGCCGCAGTGTGCATCAATTCATTCGCTATGTACATCTTTAGGAATTCCAATTTCGCGTTGTCGTCTTGATATTGCTCGCGCTGAAAGGGCGGCAGCTTCTGGATTTCCGCTTCGAGCTCGCCCATCGTAATTTCGCGGTCCCCAAGCTTAGCCACTACGCTGCCGGGATACTTTGCGGCCTTTTCTCCAGCCAGGTAGGTTGCCTCTGACAGTTTGTACTGGGCGTCAGCGGAGCGGCCGAGCTTTTCAAGACATTCCACGGTGCGCTGCTCAATCTTCTGGCGCTCGCTACTCTGGGGATTGAAATGCTTGGCCCTCACGTAATAGGCCAGGGCCTTCTTGTAGTCCTTCAGTTCCTCGAAGTAAAGATTCGCTACCAGATAGGCGATATTTGCCTTTTTACTCTTGGCAAGCCCGTTGCTCTGGAGCGCAGCGTCAAATTCCCGGATAGCTTCTTGCGCCAGCCCTTCTTGCCGTAGAGCATTGGCCATGGCTATATGTTCCTCAACGTCTTGCTTCTCCTGACCCTTTGTCTTTGAAAGTGGGAACACGCCAAGAACCAGCCCTCCGAGTCCACAAATCACAATCAGCCAGAGAACGACAGCTGCAGTCTTGTTCGCCATAGCCAACTCTCCTTCGGAGTTGGGACAGATTATAATCTGTCCCTACAAGTCGCTATCATGGAAATCACTCTTAAGATATCGCAACCCATTATGTAGGGGCGTATTGCAATACGCCCTTACATTTTATTCATCTACAGTCGTTTTGCCCGTTGTCTGAAGAACTTGACCAACGGATCAACGTACGGCCGATCCGTTGCGATATCAATAAAGTCAATGTTGAGCGACTTCAACATAGTGGCCAGACCGGCATTTTCCTGGCGACTGGACTTCGCAAAGGTGCTCCTGACCGAGCGGTCATACGTATCAATCAGCACCCGTTCGCCTGTTTCAGCGTCTTGCAGCTCTATCATGCCAATGGCTGGCAGTGCGAGTTCGCGGGGATCGGTAATTTTGATGGCGATCAGGTCATGCCGATTATTGGCGATGTTCAGTGCGTGTTTGAAATTTTCGGATAGGAAGTCGGAGACCAGGAAAACGACACTTTTGCGCCGCAGCACCTTGTTTATGAATTCGAGTGCGATCGGGATATCGGTTCGCTGATGCTCAGGTTTGAAATACAGGAGCTCACGAATGACACGCAGCACGTGTATGCGTCCCTTTTTCGGGGGAATGAATTTTTCCACCTCGTCCGTGAAGATCAGCAAGCCAACGCGGTCATTGTTTTTGATGGCTGCGAAGGCGAGGAGTGCACACAGCTCAGCTGCAATTTCGCCCTTCATCTGCTCGGTCGAGCCAAATTCGCCCGAAGAACTCGCATCCACCACCAGCATAACTGTCAGCTCGCGCTCCTCCACGTAGCGTTTCACGTGGGGAAAGCCGGTACGTGCCGTCACGTTCCAGTCAATGAACCGAATGTCGTCGCCTTGCTCGTAATGGCGTACTTCATTGAATTCCATGCCCCGGCCTTTAAACACACTATGATATTCACCAGCCATGAAATCGTTCACCAGCCGGCTGGTCACGATCTCGATACGCCGAATCTTCTTCAGGAGCTCCTTCGGGATCATCCGTATTCTCCTGGTTCACACAAGCCGTGCCTGAAGCAGACAAGCCATGCCTAAGGCAGACAGGCTGGAAACAGCCTGCTTCGGCAGAGGCGGTATGGGCGTATTGCATTACGCCCCTACTATGGTACCTCGACCTCGTCGAAGATCTTCTTGACGATATCCTCAGAGGTTAATTCTTCGGCTTCGGCTTCGTAAGTGATGATGATGCGGTGGCGCAGGACGTCCATGCCAATGGCCTTGACGTCGTCGGGCGTCACGTGGCCGCGGTGGCGAAGGAAGGCGTGCGCCTTGGCAGCGAGTGTGAGGTAAATGCTAGCACGCGGTGACGCGCCATACTGGATATAGTCGGCAACGTCAATTTTATAATGTTCCGGATTGCGCGAAGCAAACACAATATCAATAATGTAATTCTTAATCTTCTCATCTATATAAATCTGGTTAACCACCTGACGTACTTTCATGATGTCAGCAGGCGAGACCACACGGTTGATGTGAAAATCATTCGAGGTAGTCATCCGTTCCAGGATGTCGCGCTCTTCTTTCTTGTTGGGATATGTAATTGTGAGTTTCAGCATGAAGCGGTCAATCTGAGCTTCCGGGAGTGGATACGTACCTTCCTGTTCTATGGGATTCTGGGTGGCCATGACCAGGAACGGCTCGTCGAGCACAAAAGTGTGATCGCTAATGGTTACCTGATGTTCCTGCATGGCTTCGAGCAAGGCACTCTGGACCTTTGCGGGTGCGCGGTTGATTTCATCAGCGAGAATGAAATTGGCAAAGATCGGCCCTTTCTTGGGCACGAATGTTTGGTCTTTTTGATTGTAAATCATGGTGCCGATCAGATCGGCTGGCAGGAGGTCAGGAGTAAACTGAATGCGTTGAAATTTCGCGTCAATGGCCGCGGCCAGGGTTTTCACGGTCATGGTCTTTGCCAGTCCGGGTACGCCTTCGAGCAGGACATGCCCATTACTCAGAAGGCCGATGAGCAGGCGCTCGATCATGTAGCGTTGCCCCACAATGACCTTGCCTACCTCGCTGACAAGTGACTCGACGAATTGACTTTCTTCTTTCACGCGCTCATTAATAGACGCTATTTCGGGATTCATTCCTGACCTCCTGTTTTATTGTCGTGTTTTGGCATCAATCAGAGTTTTCAGATCTGTCATAATGTCGTTGTGCTCCGCTGCAGTAGGCACAGAGCCGGCATACCGGACATTGTCGCAGCGCGACAGAATTGAGAGCACTTTTGTCCGCATTTGCTGATCAATATCGCGGCTCTCCAGATACGTGGCGAGCTCTTCAGACGTCATATTCATAACCTGCTTCCCCTCAGTGACCGACAGGAAGCCCTTGGTCAGCTGGGCGATTTTATGGTAGAAGTTCTTAAGTTCTCCCTCAATCAGGAGCAGTCGCGTGGATGAGAGCTCGCCCAGAATCCGTTCATAAGGCGAAGGTTTGGCCTCTTCTTCGAGCATGGCCTTGCGGCTGCGGCGTCGTATCACGCTGGCCACCACGCACAAAGCGATAATGACTACTGTGATTATGGCCAGAGCCACCAGGAGGATTTTCCCCCAGTTGATGGGCACTGGCAGAATGGCAAGCGCCTGGCTCGTAGTGCGGAGCATTCCTTTCTCGCCCGATTGACGCAACCTATAATTTATATCAACAGGGCCAACGGTTACCGTGCCCTTTTGTGTGGGACGTAAGAGGTAGAGAAACTCGGCTACTGTCTTGCCCGATTCCGGGCTGGTTTTGTTTGATGGCTGCACGCTGAGCAGCTCGAGCCCTGTCAACATGGGAGGTTCGGGATTCTCAACCGTAACGTCACCAATGACGCCTTTCCAGCTGACACGAATGATGAATGAAACAGTATCGTTGAGATGAATGGGTTGTTCAGCCTGTTCCACGAAGGCGTTGGCGGTAATCTCAAATCGCTCCAGCGGCAACGCAGCGCTTGGCCGCGCAATGGGTATACCCTGCGTGGAAACCGTATCGAATACACGGGTGGAAATTGGAAGAATGCCTGTCTGGGACTCTGAGGGGGATCTCAGGCTGCCAAAGACATCTGGATTATCTTCTTCGCGCATGGCCATGCTGGCAAAGGCCAGGCCCATGACCACAAACGCCAGCAAAAGCCGCCGGTGCCGTCTCATATCAATGTGATCCATGCTTCTATTCGGTAGGGGCGTATTGCAATACGCCCCTACAATTCTGTGGCAGAAGAACAGGTTGACAGTATTTATGTCCTATTTTTCCTGCTGCGGAATAGTCGTAATGCGCATGACCCCATCGCGCTCGAACATAACCAGATGGTCTTTGTCTTTCTGGACTTTGCGCAGTGCAGCGCGGTAGTCGTCAATGCTCTTAATGTCGATCTTATTAACCTCAGCGATAATGTCGCCGGGCTGCAAGCCGGACTTTGCTGCCGGACTGTTTGGTTTGACTCCTTTTACTTCCACCCCAGCATTGACCTTGCCAGTCTCTGTTTCGCGCACGATGTTGTCCAGCTTTAGCCCCAACTTGTCGTATGTCTCCTTCTCGACCGTTTCTCTCTGCTTCAGCTTTTGCATCTCTTCTTCGCTCGGCCGCTCCGTGGTGGTCACGGTTAAAGTCAATTCCTTTACCTTGCCGTCTTCTTCGCGGTGGAGCGTGAGCTTGACCTTTTCGCCAACGTCTTTGCTGGCAATGCCGCGGAGCATGTCATACTGATTTTCAATTGGTTTGCCGTCAACCTCTGTAACGACGTCATAGCGCTTGATCCCTGCTTTCTCTGCCGGACCGTCAGGTTGTACGTAGGAGACGACAATTCCCTTAGGCTCTTCTAATCCGTAGTAAGATGCAATTTGGTGGGTGAGCGCATCCATGCCGACGCCAATATAGCCGCGCGCCACCCCTCCTTTCTCAATGAGCGCGTCGCTGATTTTCTTCGCCTCATTGGATGGGATGGCAAAGCCGATACCCTGCCAGCGGGCAACATTGGAGGCAATCGCCATGTTGACGCCAATAACCTTTCCATCCAGGTTGACCAGTGGCCCGCCGCTGTTACCCGGATTGATGATCGCCGTGGTCTGGAGCAGGTCCTCAATCAGGGCTTTGCCGATGACACGATGCTTGGCGCTAATGATGCCTTGTGTTACGGAATTGTTGAACTGCAAGGGATCACCGAGAGCAAGCACCCATTCGCCAACCTGGGTTTCGTCGGAATTACCCCAGTCAGCCGTAGGAAGATCATCGGTATTGATTTTGAGCAGAGCGAGATCAGTGAACTCGTCAACACCGACGATTTTCACATCGTCGCCTGAAAAGGAACGTGCGTCGTGTAGTGTTATTTCTATCCCATCATCTTCGGCCTGCCGGATCACGTGATAGTTTGTCAGAATATATCCGTTGGGGCGAATAATGATCCCTGAGCCAGCGGTGGTAAATTCCAGCTCCTCCTGGAACGGGGAGAACTCAAAGGGCTCGCCGAAATGGAAGAAAAATCGGCGAAAGAACTCCTCAGGGCCTTGCAGTTCCTCTTTGGGCGGAGCATTCTCCTTGCCTTCACGCTTGAAAATGATTTTAGGAGCATCCATATGACCTTTTGCGTGAATGCTGACCACAGTTGGCAGGGTCGCTTTGGCTACGTCAATAAACGTCTGAGAAGTCAGAGGCTTGTTCTTATCCAACGAGAAACTTGCGGAGGGAAGAATCATCATGGCCAGCACAATAAGCGAAATGAACAATCCTCTGATGGTGCGTTGAGTGAAAAGTTCCATTCTTAAGGTCCTCCCTTTCTTGGTATTTTTACTTTTGTCTGGGCCATTTGCAGGCCATTACCGGTACTCGCATCATAGAGCGTGATGTTGAATGCTTATAATGCGACTGACTATTTCAATACAAGAATCATACCAATTTAGCACAATCTTCAGGATTACGATGAGCCAACTTATCGAAAGCCATTGAGGTCTCACTGGAATTGGCACGCCTTGTTATCTTATCATTTGTAATATCAAGGGTGTGCAAGCAAGGACAGATTATAATCTGTCCCTACTCTGTTCAAGTGCTAGAAGAGACCTAATACCAAGCGAGAACCAGGTAAAGGGCAGCGAGAGAGAGCATCCCTGACTGTTAGACAGACATGTGGGACAAAATGTCGCAGCAAAGGGCGAATGCCCTCGGGGATGGGCAAAATTGTCACATTAACCCGTATCTATCCCCAGTTCTTTCAGTTTTCTCTGAAGTGTGCGCCGGCTGATTCCCAGCAGCTGGGCGGCTTTTGTTCGGTTGCCATCAACCATCATGAGAGTTTGCTGGATGTATTGCTTTTCAATCAGCTCGAGGGGTTGGCCGACAGGCATAGAAAAGGTGTCTGAGGAGGTGTCGGTTTCCTGCAAGTTTGGCGGGAGGTCTTCGACATCAATTGTGTCCTTGTCGAGAAAGACGACGATATTCTCAATGCAATTTCGGAGTTCACGTATGTTTCCCGGCCAATGGTAGGCAATCAGGCTGGCCATCGCTTTGTGGGCGATCGAATGGACGGGTTTTTGGTTTTCTCGTGCAAACTCATCAACGAATTTCTTCACCAGGATCGGGATGTCTGCCTTGCGATTGCGCAACGGCGGTAGCTCAAATACAATGACTTTGAGGCGGTAGAAGAGATCTTCCCGAAATCTGCCTTCATCCACCTCTTCCTGGAGGTTGCGGTTGGTGGCAGCAACAATGCGCACGTCAACATGGATGGACGTGACCCCGCCCACGCGCATGAATTCTTTTGTTTCCAGCACGCGCAGGAGCTTTACCTGCATAGACGGAGGGATGTCGGCGACTTCATCGAGGAACAGGGTACCGCCGCTTGCCAGTTCGAATCGTCCCTGTTTGCGCGATACAGCTCCGGTAAAGGCGCCACGTTCATGGCCGAAGAGTTCGCTCTCCAACAGGGTCTCGGTCAGGGCGGCACAGTGAAGCGCGAGGAAGCGGTTCTTGGCGCGAGGGCTATTATAATGGATGGCCTTTGCCAGAAGTTCTTTTCCTGTTCCACTTTCTCCAGAAATCAGTACAGTCGCTTTACTTTTCGCAATGAGACGGATCTGTTCAAAGATGTTTTGCATCTCCTGCGTTTCGGCAATCATCCCCTCAAATCCATAGCGCTTGTCAATCTGTGTATGCAGGTATATGTTTTCTTGCAGGAGGCTCTGGTGCGCCATGGCCTTGTCAACTTTAACGCGCAGCTCATTAACGTTGACCGGCTTGGGGAGGTAATCATAGGCTCCTTGTTTCATGGCATAAACTGCCGATTCAACCGTCCCATATGCTGTCAGTACGATCACATCAGGTGGGGGAGTAAGTTGCCCGGCGAAGCGCAAAACTTCCATGCCATCAATGTCTGGCATCTTGAGGTCGGTGATAACAACGTCCACGTCGTCATTTTTCAACCGCTCCAGGGCCGCTGGACCGCCGTCAGCCGTCAATATATGATATTCCGAACGCGATAGTGCAAGCTCCAGGCTCTTCAGATTGTCGAGATTGTCGTCAACAATGAGTACCGTATTTGCCATGTGGATTCCGTCCTTATCCTTATTCCAGACCGCTCTGCGATAACACAGCCTGAAGGAGATCAGGTTACCTTGGGTTTCGTGGATGCGGATAGTTCACTGGCTGGAAGCGGTGTGGAATCGTGTTCATATGTTTCTATTCCCATGGGCGCGAGAATTCCAGCGGAAATGACGATCTTCATACCCTCTTCAATGCTAAGATTCGTATTCTGAATCTGGTCTATCGGAAGATACAGGAGAAAGCCAGACGTTGGATTCGGCGTAGTAGGGAGGAATACACTGACAAATAGCTCGTTGGTCTTTTTGACTCGAATCTCTCCGGTAGCGAACGCGAGGCTGCGGATACCCTTTCGCGGGTACTCAATAAAGACTACTCGCTTGAAGGCCTTGCGCTGTGGCATTGCCAGCGAATCAATCACTTGCTTGGTAGTGCTGTAGAGAAATTTGACAAATGGAATCTTCGCAAGGATCGTCTCGGCCTTCGCCAGCCAACGCCGAAAAACCAGGACAGCTGACAGGAGCCCTATAATGTAGACGAACGCAAATGCAAGAAACAGGGAAAGTCCGATTCCGATGATGGAGCTCTGGATGTTAAAGACATTCGCGACCACCGGCTCGAAGAGCCCATGGATTTTTTCGAACAGAAATTTGACCACAAGATACGTAATAGCTATGGGGATTATGGTGATGATACCGGCGAAAATGCGGTTCTTAATCAGAACCCAGACAGATTTTATGAATCCCATTTTGCTCGTCTCCTTGGTGGGGGCGTTCAATTAAACTCTCCTACTGCTTAAACCGATTGTGCGGACTCACTCTGGCTTCTGAGCCGAAGGGTTCAGCGGCAACTCGACGACGATTCGGGCTCCAGCATCATCAACGTTTTCAGCCCAGATTCTACCTCGATGATCCGACACAATACGCCGCGCAATGGCCAGGCCAAATCCCGATCCTCCCGGTTTTGTTGAATGAAACACCTCGAAGATGCTTTCCAGCTGCTCCTCCGGAATACCTTCGCCTGTATCAGTTATGGCAACTCGGCAGTGTCTATCGTGCACATCTACAGTTATGTCAATGCGCTTTTCTCCTCGAGTCAAGGCTTGTATGGCATTGAGCAGTACGTTCATGAACACCTGGCGTAAGGCATTTGGGTCGGCCGTAAGATCGCACGTTTCTGGGGCTTGGAGCGTGTAGCGGATTCCCTTGCGGCGCATTTCTGGTTCGAGCAGGGCGAGCGTGTCGCGTAGCAGTTCGATGAGACTGATTTGCGCGAGTTGGATTTTGGCTGGCAGAGCAAATCGCAGGAAGTTTGTGAGCGTGGTGTTAAGCTGCGCGATTTGCTTTTGCAATGATCCAATGACACCTTTATGGCGTCTTGTCATTTCACTGGGCTGCTCTTCAATTTCCTCCTCAATTACTGCCAGATTTACACTCATTGCGTTCAGCGGATTGCGGATTTCGTGGGCGAGCCCAGAGGCCAGGGTGCCCACATAGGCCATCTTATCGAGCTGGTCTTTCTCTTTCAACAGAGCCAGGTGGTGGTTGAACATTTTCCAGAGGAAGAGAAATGTTGCTCCTACAAAGATTACGAGAATAGCAACCATCATGATAATGCGTGCTGTGAAGAGCTGGCTGGTTGCCGAGATACGGCGAAAGATCGAGCTCTCAGAGACGCCGTACTCAAGATGACCCAGCGGTGCTTCACCATTTCTGATCGGGAGCGTGATCCGGTGTAGGTCGAGAGGCCTGTTAATCAAAATTTCCCAGCGTGTCTGTGCTGTATCCAACAGGTCAATCTGGTAGGACGAATCAGGCTGCAGCATCTTAATATCATCGGATGAATCGCGATAGTGAGCTACAACTACATTTCCCTCAGGGTCAACGAACGCTGCCCCCACAATGTTCTCGTTGCGCTTGATCAGAATTTCGAGCTTCGCGTTGAATACAGAAAGATTGCGCAAATCCTGCAGCTGAGCATGTTCTTCCTTTGCCAGGAGCGCATGAATCTCCTGTGAGATCTGCTTGCCTTGTTCTTCGGCAAGCAGCAGGGCGTCTTTGACGATGTTCTCCTTGAGCACGTTGACGTAGTAGAGGCCGATGAGCGTGGTGACAAAACCCAGCAGCACCAGCGCACAGATGCAGAGAAGCACCGTCTTGGTCTTTAGCGAGACGCTTCGTTTCATGGTGTTATTACGCGCTTTAATATTGATAAGGCCGCCAATGGGGTCATTCTTATGAGACGTTTCGTGGCTCTCCGCTCTGTGTGTCGGCGTCGGTCTGTCCGCCACCTTGCTCCGTGCTGCTCTGGCAAGCCTGCTGTTCTGCGTCAGTCTTCTGCAGTTCTCTGACTCGTTGCTGAAGGGAAGAGATAGAATCGCGGGCAAGGTCGCGCTGCTTTTTCACAACCATCTCGCCTGTTTCCTTCAGGTCAATAATAACAAGGACAAAGATTACTAGCGTTAATGCTAAACATCCGAGCAGGTAAAGGAGACTCATGCCTGCGGATCCCAGAAAAGCTGAGACTTTATTATGGAGCGAGATTAGCACCACAATAACAGTGAGAAGCCCAAGTCCTACCAGGCGACGAATCAATCGTCGCCTGAAATACCCAGTCTCCTCGCCTCGGGCCTTTCCTGAGACGTACGTACTGTATTCTTTAATCCCAAGCGCCACAATAATGAGCAGTATGCTTAGAAAGAGAATGAATTTGAAGACGTTCATTACCTTTCTCCATATTATCATGTTGTATAATATAAGATGCAGGGTCGTACTGCAAGCCAAAGTTATCGTGCAATGTATAATACGTTACAGCGTGTGCCTATATGGACGGTTTGCTTTATTATTGCTTTTCGCATAAATAAAGAAACAGCCAAAGCCGCTGAAGGCCTTATT
>CAYVXD010000044.1:0-28116 GCA_964454265.1 uncultured Candidatus Sumerlaeota bacterium
ATATCGGAATTGAGGGGGAGGTGCTTCAGGACTTGAGTAAGGCTATTGAGCGAGTTGTGACAAAGGATGCTTTCTGGGAGATGAACTACCGTGCCGGGACGTTGTTGGTCGAGGACGTGATGGAGGTACACGAGAAGATCGAAAAAATTCTGGCGGCATTTGACCAGCCGTCGAAACAGGTATTGATCCAGGCAGAGGTGATTGAAACGCGCCTTGGTCGGGAGTTTAGTCTGGGCGTGGACTATGATCTAAGTCAGGACCTCTTTAGTGCTGCGCGGGACAACCTCTTTGGAGATCGGGTTCCTACAGGGTCAGGGGATGTTACCGATGACCTGGGCTTTATCAACCTGCGTGAGGAATTCCCGACTATCTCGTTGACCAGAAGTGAAGGCTTACAGGTTTCATATCTGTCGACGCATTTGCGCGCCCAGCTGTCCGCCTTGATGTCTGATACGGATACGAAGGTCCTGCTCCAACCGCGACTTCTGTTGAAGAACCAGGAGGAAGCCACCATTTTCGTTGGCGGTGAAGTACCCTATCTAACTACATTTTTTAGTGACGATGTCAGCTACAGGCGTAGTACTGCCACGCAGAACACGGTGAACGAAGGATTGATGATCAAAATTCGTCCCAGTATCTCCAACAATGGTCTCATTGAAATGTACCTTAAAATCGAGAATAATACAGCGTATACAGTAAAGCGGCAGGCCGAGGACAGGTGGTACGATCTGATCGGCCGGCAGCGGCAGGAAGCCGAGACAGTGCTGATTATTCCGAGCAGGGAGACGCGCGTGATTGGAGGCCTGATTAACACGAAAGATGAGACTGTGAAAACCGGGATACCGTTTCTTTCACAGATTCCCTACCTCGGGCCGCTTATGTTTGGCAGGCGAGAGGAAACCAATTTGCGCCGCAACATCCTCTTTTTCATTACTCCAACTGTTGTAGAAGAGCAGGGGCGCCTCGTGAGAACCTACCTTGGCGAGCCAATTGAGAAGATGATCGCTGAGCTCGCTCCGGAAGAGGAACTCCTGCCTGAGGCAGAGTTGACCACGCCTACTTTGCTGGGTGTCGCGCCGTATGAGGAGGCAACTTCGCCGTCGCTTGCCCGCGCCAGGCTCCCACGAGTTATTCTCAGAAGTGAAATGCCACGGGATTTGCCCCGCGTCACGGGTAAACCAACGCCTGAAATGGAGCAAGCAGAAGCTCAGGCGCGCAAAACCTCATACGAGTCCGAGGTGGGTGGGCCAACCGGCACTTTCACGAAGGAAGTACGCCCGGTCGTGTCTACCTCGCGGAAGACAGAGAAACCACCAGCTCCCAGAAAGCCTGAGCCTCCTCAACTTGGGGAGCAGAAGAAAATCGATAAAGAGCCCCACATTACCCCGCAAACCGAGACGCAATACTGACCTGTGTTGAGAACAACAGCCAGGGGTTAGGATTGACGGAATGGACCATGACTTAGCCTGCTGCAGCTGCGACCATAGGGGCCATGTGATGGTAAACCATTTTTTTTATCGTTCGGATGCTGTAGGGGCACGTTGTAGCGTGCCCCTACTTTAGTCTGCCGTCCAGGGGATGACCCACGAACATTGTGGTCTTTGGGGTGTTGTGCCCCGCATTATCAGAGTGGTCTGAGAAGAATGCGACTGAAACGCCTGCATATTGACACCATGGCGCAGGTAAAGGAGGAGCTGGAGCGCCTCGGCGTCCACCCCCAGGGGTTCGAGATCATGGCCCCCAAGGCGGTTGTGCGGCTGATCAAGGTATTTGACGTGAAGCCCTGGGTGGCCAATATCTTAAAGCAGGAAATGCTGAGCATAGGTGCAGATGCAGGGGTAGCATACGGTTGCATTGACTGTTCCGTTTCGGTATCGGACGTTCTTCTGATCGGTACGGTGTCCCATTATTGCCAGCTCAAGGCGAAGCTGGAACGACAATCGCCGCAGCTGCACCAAATTGGCGAGACCGCACTGCGGATGGCTCTGGAAGAGTCGTCAGCGAGATGGGTGTGGCAATGTCGCGATGTCCAACTGCATCCTGGGGCCAGAACGTTAGTTATGGGTATCATCAATGTTACACCTGACAGTTTTTCTAACGGAGGACCTTATCTCGATCCGAAGAGCGCAGTGGAATTAGGCAAAAGACTGGCGGCTGAAGGGGCAGATATTCTTGACATCGGGGGCGAATCCACACGGCCGGGAGCTCAGCCTGTGCCCGCAGATGAGGAAATGCGGCGAGTCTTGCCTGTTATCGAGCAGCTAAAAGCCGAAACACAGATCCCCATTTCCCTTGACACCAGGAAAAGTGAGGTGGCGCAGACCGGCCTCGACCTGGGTGTTGAAATCATCAATGATGTGACAGGGCTGCGTGGCGACAGCCGGATGAAGGACGTTGTAGCCAAGGCGCGCGCAGGCGTCGTCATCATGCACATGCAAGGAGCCCCTCAGACTATGCAATTGAACCCAAGCTATAAGGATCTGCTGGGAGAACTGGAGGATTTTTTTTCCACGCAGATGCAAGTGGGCAACGAGGCTGGAATGATGCCCGAGCAGATAGTGATTGACCCCGGAATTGGCTTTGGGAAAACACTAGCGCATAATCTGGAGATTCTTACAAACCTGGCGCGCCTGCGCTCGGCAGCAGCACGCCCTGTATTAGTTGGAGTGTCGCGCAAGAGCTTTATCGGTAAGATTCTCGGTCTGCCGGTAGAGGAACGGCTGGAGGGCACTGCTGCGGCTGTGGCTGCAGCTGTGCTCAATGGCGCTGATATTGTCAGAGTACATGATGTAAAGGCCATGCGGCGCGTCGTGGGCATCATAGATGCACTGACGAATCGGGGGAACTTGGCCACGCAGGAGAATGGCTAACAATAGCAACGCAATTACTATGAACATATCATCCGTGTGGTAGTGGTAGGGCGCGTTGTAATGTGCCCCTATTGCAAGTATCCTTTTCCTTGCCTCCGGAGCATGGATTCGCTATACGGTGCTTGTAAATGTGAGAATTGTGAAATTGCACAAATCGCGGATGAACTGACCAGAGTTTCTGAGGAGAGCACATGAAAGAGCTGCTGGGAATAATCGCGGGAATGCAATTCAGCGATGTGGTAGATATACTTTTGGTATCTGCGCTCTTCTATTTTCTTTTTGCCCTGTTGAAGGAAACGCGATCAGCGGTCGCTTTACGCGGACTTATCAGCATTATGATTGTTTCCTTTCTGGTTTTCTTTTTCGCCAAGGTGCTCAATCTAAGCGCAGTGAGCATGATTTTTGAGCGGTTCTGGATTGTCGTACTTCTGGTTTTTCTTATCGTGTTTCAGAATGAATTTAAAAAAGCTCTGACGGATATTGGGCAGCTGAAAGTATTCCGTCATTTTTTTCATCAGAGTGGTGCTTTTCTCGAAGAGATACTCAAGGCGGTGGGAATTATGTCGTCGCGGCGCATCGGCGCATTGCTTGCAATTGAACGGCGCAATCCTCTAAAGTCATACGCCGATACGGGCACCGCTGTTGACAGCGCTATCACGTCGGAGCTGGTTCGGACAATTTTTGCCCACTACACCCCTCTTCACGACGGGGCGATGATCGTACACGGTGATCGCATTGTGGCGGCTGGATGCATTCTGCCGTTGACAAACGATCCAAACGTGAGCAAAGAGCTAGGCACGCGACACCGGGCTGCTATCGGACTTTCGGAAGAAACCGACGCAGTGGTGCTCGTGGTGTCAGAGGAGACCGGTACTATTTCCATGGCTGTACACGGGAATTTGTATCGGAATCAAACGCTGGACAGCCTGCGGAGTGAACTCCAGCAGCTGCTCGACATTGAGAGCGAGGTTGAAAGTGCTACCTAAAACGCGTCTGAGCTCGGAGTTCAAGCTTGTTCTGGCGTCGCTCTTCATCTCCTTTATAATATGGCTTATTGCCAAACAGGGCGACGTGGATCAAGAGACCCTGGTCGTTAAGGTGACGACCATTAATGAACCGAGGTATTGTGACGTGGAGCTTGTGACCGACGAAGCAGCCATTGTCGTGCAGTTTCCCAAGGCACAAAAGCACATAATTTCTCCCGGTAGTTTTAATATCCTTGTAGACTTGAGTAACATTGGCGTTGGGATTGACAGCTATAAAGAAACCACCATTCCCATTATGGTCAGTGACGTACAGTGCTTTAATTTGCCCGATACCGTCAAAGCAGTAGATGTGGTTGATCCGAAACGAGTAGTGGTCCGCGCCAAGTACTATTCGGAGCTGGCAACGGTGGCGCCCGTAACATCAGGTGCACCTGCCAACGGGTTTCGGTTGGCCAAACCCGTGGCAGCCACTCCGAAAGAAGTACTCGTGACAGGAAAACCGGATCGGTTGGAAGAGATAAAACAGCTTGGGAATGGTAGTATTGAGGTTCCTACGGAGGCCATTGTGCTTGACGGGAAGAAGGAGAACTTTCTCGCACAAGTGAAGCTCCTTCTGCCACAGGGAATCAGGCTGATTGATGAACTCAACAGCCGGCTGCAGGTCAATGTGGTCATAGAAGAAGAGAAGGCGCGGCGTGATTTTACAAATATCTCAATTGATATAAAAACATTTTCGGAAAATCTGGTGGCACGCTATGAGCCAAAAACGACAACAGTTACGGTAGAAGCCCCGCTGAGCCTGCTCGACAAGATTAATGGCCAATCATTCGTTTTCAATCCGAAACAGCCGCTTGAAGAGTCTGCCGGATATGGTGCAAACGTAGCGATTGAGGCGAAGTTTTCGGATGCGGTGAGCCCTGACGTGAAGGAAAATGCGACCATAGTCACCACCAGTCCAGATGTCATTAGCATTCAATTTGTGGAGAAGAAAAAGCAGAGCCCGTCGCCTCCCTAGCGCACGGATAGTCCCCGGTGCACTAGAGGCGGAAGGCAGCTCAAAGATACACCCGCGGGTCAGCACGGAAGGTACTACAAGGGGAAAGCCGACTATAAGAGATATGTTTTTTCAATATCCGTGCAAATCCATGACTCAGAACTGGCATTTGAGAGGAGAAACGCGATGGCGGTCTTGTGTGTTAACGTAGATCACGTGGCCACGTTGCGGGAGGCGCGCAAAATTGCTGAACCGGATCCTATTACTGCAGCACTCATTGCCGAGTTGGCAGGGGCAGAAGGGATCACAATTCACTTGCGCGAGGATCGTCGCCATATTCAGGAGCGGGATTTGCGCCTGATGCGCGAGACGGTAAAGACGAAGCTAAACCTGGAAATGGCGGCCACTGATGAAATGGTGACGTTTGCCCAAAAATACAGACCCGATATGGTGACGTTGGTTCCCGAGAAGCGTGAAGAAGTGACGACCGAGGGGGGGCTAGAGGTCGCCGGCCGTGTAGATGCCATCCGGCGCGTGGTTGATGCGCTTCAAGGGGATCATATTCCGGTCAGCCTGTTCATTGATCCTGAGCCTGATCAGGTAGAGGCCGCACGTAAAACGGGTGCGAGCTTCATTGAGCTTCATACCGGACGCTATGTGGGGGCGAAGGGAGATGAGGCTCGTCAGCGGGAGCTCGAGGCTCTGGTTGTACAGACGCGGAAGGCGCGCTCAATGGGCTTGCGTGTGAATGCGGGTCACGGGTTGAATTACAAGAACGTCGTTGCGGTGGCGGCCATCGAAGGGGTAGAGGAACTTAATATTGGTCACAGTATTATCAGTTACGCCGTGTTTGTAGGAATCGAGCGCGCCGTACGTGAGATGGTTGACTTAATTGCACAAGCCCGCCGAATCTAACTTCCCCAATTTCCTCCACGTAGTCATGACTGGCACCACGCCATGTCATGGTGTGCAGGTTCGGCTGCCGCATTCTGCCAAAGCCGGACAAGCCCGCCTGAGGCGGGCAGGCCGTCCTTCCCCTGAGTGCTCTGATTCGTAATTACGGTGACGTATTTTAATTCGAATGCTCTTGAGACTCTTCTCCGCCGCGGCGGATCAGAGTGACAATACTGGTGTCATGCTGAGTCCGCCAGTGGCGGACGAAGCATCTCGCACAAAAAACCATCGTCACCGTACTTCCGAAAGTATGTACTAAGCCTACTGCCTGTGCGGAGGCTTCCGAAAGGAGATGCCTCTGATTTCAAATGTCTCACCAGAGCAGGCGCACCCCTCCCTGATAAGAAACCAGAGAACATCTTCGCTGAGAACTAACCCGGGCGCAAAACCAAGTAATTTTTGACACCATGCCTCTGTCCCGATAGCATATGCTCAACTTGAGGGCAAAATCATTTCATTATTGACAAGAATGCTGGCCTTGACGATGACAAAGCAGCTTCAATATCCAGATAAGAAACCCACGCGCGAGACGTATTCGGCCTTGATTTCTACGCGCTCACCGACCATACCATGGGCGACAAGAAATCCCTCGATGACTGGTGGGAGGGCATTCATCCCGAAGAATGGCAGCTGACCCAGTCGCTGGTGCGTGCCTTTTATGAGCCTCACCGTTTTGTTACGTTTTTGGCCTACGAGTGGTCGTCCCCTGCCCCTTACGGTCATCACAACGTTTACTATAAAAGTGACACCGAGTCCTTTTTTGATTTGAAGCATCATCCCACGATCGAAGACCTCTGGGCCAGGTTGGAGAATAAAGAGGCTTTCACGGTGCCGCACCACACAGGTATTATGTGGCGCGGAATCAATTCACCATTCGTTGATTGGAGCTACCGTAATGATCGTCTTCGCCCGGCAGTGGAGATTTACTCGCTCCATGGCGCCAGCGAATATTTCAACAACCCGATGAAGTACGAAGATTTTGATTTCACACCAACCACCAGCAACTTTGGCCCCTATTATGCACGAGACGGCTGGGCAGCGGGCAATTACCTCGGCACGGTTGGGGGAAGCGACAATCATACAGCACATCCCGGACAGCCCCACGGGGGCATGACGTGTATCCTTGCCCCAGAACTGACCCGGGAGGCGCTTTTCGAAGCCGTGATGAAGCGGCACACCTACGCGACCACCGGCGCGCGTATACTGCTCGATTTCAAAGTTAATGGACGGATGACGGGCGACCGTTTCGCGTTAGCCAAGGGAGAAAAGCCGCAGGTTAGCATTGAGGTCGCCGGAACCGCACCTCTAGAATATGTGGAGCTCATGCGATTCGCCGGCGGCGAGTGGACCTTGGCTTATCGCTGGGAGCCGGAGACTGAAACCCGGCGTGCAAATTTGTCGTGGAGCGATGAGGAGGCCCACGCTGAACGCATTTACTATTGCCGTCTAAAACAAAAAGGCCAATTCTTTGGCCGAGACGTCATGGCCTGGTCCAGCCCGATTTGGGTGGGAGACACGTATGGCAAGCAATAAGTGTCGAATTTCTCTCGCTTCCCCCAGAACATCCTGCCAAAGGCGACATCATTATTTGATTACTCCCTATACTTGCTTCAATGTGTACAGGCTAATTGCACGAGTATCGTAAAAAAAAGGCTCTTTCCCGAAGAGCTAAGTTACCCACAATCTTCAGGAAAGAGCCACTTTTACAAAGATTGAATTCAAAGATTACTCATATAACACCCACTTTGGATCTGCATTCAGTTGTCCAGGGCGCTCAAAAAGCGGAGAAGAAATCATCACTTCGTTAACCACACCTGAGGGAATAATGTGGGTGTCCCAAGGAGAAGTTCCGCCGTCTCTATCAGATCTTATGCCAAATACGTAAAGGCTCTTGCTTTTTTCTGAATAAGCAACTTCATGATACCGAACTGAATAAGGCAACTGTGCGTCCACTGCGTCTGTCCAGCCGGTGACCTTATCAGCAGCCGCGGCACTTGAATTGAACGTAGCACGCCAAACCCATGGCTCAGCATTAGGACTGGGGCCATTATTACGACCGCCAACCATAAAAATGGTGTTGTCAACGGCTTCGAGGTTACCGTTGTATACAAAATCGGGAACCTCTGCGGTCTGTTCTACCCAGGAACCCATGGTACCATCGGTATTTACCTCACAGACATAAAGTTTTTTAGTAACGCTAGCTAGGTCCCATCCCGTATCAATAGCAGGAAGTAAAATAATGTGATTGCCAATTGAAGTAATAGCAGCGAAGTTGGCAATACGTGGCAAATCTGCGGCTACTGTCCAGGAGCCTAAAGATCCATCCGGTTGAATTTGCGCGTAGATAACATCGTTCAATGTGTGACCACCAGTGAGATATAAATAGCCGTTTTCACAAATGGCGGCTACGCCTATGTTACCAACGTATGTACCCGGATAAACGGAGCTAACCGACCATGCCGCCAAGGTTCCGTCGCCGAGAATTTCAGTGTATGTACAAACATTGCGTTCCGCGCCGCTGGCATTCCAGCTTCCCCCGTGTATGTAGATATGGTCTTCAGTAGCAACAACCGCATCGTGGATATAGGAGTAGTTCTCATCACCGCTAAGGGCTGTAGCGGCGTCCTCTGGCAGGAGAGCTATTCTCTGGGCGGAGCCTACGCTTCCGTAGTAAGGATTGATCTCAAACCTATAGGCCATCCTGTTGTCTCCGATGTTATTATCTGGATCGAAATTATAACCGCCGACCATATAAATATAGTCTCCAACTATAACTCCGCCGCCCATTTGTGTTGGGTTTGCAGTGTCCACTGGACCCGATCCTGCGTCAATCATATCCCTGCAGAAGTCTTGCTGAATTGTCCAGGCGGTTATTGCAGCCGGAGCTTGTGCAAAAGCGGTCAAGCTTATGGCTAGCAAAGGGATGGTTAACATAATTATTTTCTTCATTGTTTTTTCCTCCTTTAATCTCTAAGGTCTATTGCCTCCTTATTAAAGATAATGAGGCGTATCACATTTCCTCATGCAGATTTCCAAAAACTTCGTACCGATATCCACCTCCTTCAGTTCAATTTTTCTTGAAGCAATGTTTTTAATATATGCCAGGACCTATATATAAATTACACATATTAAAGTTTTAACGTCAAGTATAAAATATATTCTTTTTGGGAGGTGATTATAAACGATTTGACATCAAAATATCGATGAGATATGGCGGTGTCCATGAAGATAAGAGTTTTTGAATAATTGCCAAAGAGTGAATTACATGGTGTATCGGTTTGTCCGCAAACGCCTTGAGCAACGAGAGCAATATTGTTGTAATACAATGTTAAGGAAAGGAGACAAGAACAATGTTTTTTCGAAAGCTGGCTTTATTACTCTTTCTTGTGGGCACGATCACAAATGCTGGAGCAAGTAGCACAGACAATGAAATGAAAATGAGTGTTACTCCCACACAAGCTATTGGGGGCACGTACCAACATGTACGGTTTGAATTCACGGTCGGTAAATCCGGCATTGCTGTCAGTGGTGGCGTGCGGCTGGAGCTTCCGGTAGCATATCTTGAAACAGGGCCCTACTTTTGGGACAAACCGCAGACAGATCTTCCTGGCGTACGCGGATATGTAAAAGCTAGTTCCACAGGTGATGCAGACATTCAAATAAAACTTTACGGGGCAAATGGAGGTATCATTGAGTGTAACATTACACGGGGGGGGCTAAAGTCAGGAGAAAAAATATTCATTGATTACTTCGGGATTGTTCAAAGCTTTACCTGGAAATTAGCCATACGTGTTGAATGGAAAAAGACGGCACAAGATCCATGGCAATCTGTTGCTGATTCTCCGGAGATAAAGATTCTTCCTCAAAAGGCAGAAACACTGCTTGCGGTTGCACCGGCAGAGGTGAAGCGGGATGCTGATTTCAATCTTGCCGTTGTGCTCATGGATAAGTTCGGCAATCAAGCAGAGGGATATCGCGGGACAATCTCATTGACGAGTACTGACAAAGATGCGCACCTTCCCCAATCTTATACATTCACTGCCAACGATTCAGGCATTCACGTTTTCCACGGTCTCAAATACAAAAATTCCGGATTTCAGCGTATTACTGTTTCGGATGGCGACCTTGAAGCCCACAGCAATTACTCCGCTGTGTGGGAATCTACCCCAAAGTTCAAGCGCTATTTTGGTGATACCCACTTCCACACCGGCACCGGAACGGGCAACAAGACATTTACCCTCACAGCTGCATGCGGAGATCATCGAGGGCATTTCATTACTGAACAAGCGGCATATGCGTATGCAAGAGATGTGATGCGGCTCGATTTCGCCTCAGCAGCAGAACACGACGGTCCATTAATGACCGAGAAAGTCTGGGAACAATGTCAGGCAATTACTGATTCCTTTAACGCCCCAGGAAAATTCACCACCTTCTTTGTCTACGAATGGACAGCAGTACCAAGAGAAGGACACCACCTGGTTGTTTATAAGGATAGGGGGAATAAGGTATTTGATCGGCGAGAGTATAGTACAAAACCCGACTTGTGGAAGGCATTGGATCAGCAAGGGAATCCTGCCCTGGTAATTCCTCACGATATGTGGGCACAGCCTGATCATGGCATTTGGGAAAATATGAATAATAAGTACAGAAGAATTGGAGAAATCTATTCCCTGTGGAACAACCGGTTCCTCCTTCAGCCTGCCGATGAGCCACAGCGATTCGAATTAGGCATCAACAACCGATGGTCGTATCAATACGCATGGCATCAAGGGCATAAAATTGGCGTCATCGGTTCTTCGGATAATCATACGGGACGTCCTGGGTTGAACAACTTTACTGCTGAAATTCAACATGCCAGCGGTTTGGCTGTGGTGTTGGCGAAGGGGAACAATCGCGAAGATATATGGGATGCTTTTCAAAACCGTCGCACGTATGCAACTACAGGGACTCGCATACTACTGGATTTTTCCAGTGATGGGCATCTGATGGGGGATGAATACACTTCAAGTCAACCTCCGGTTCTTTCCGTAAAAGTAGCCGGGACGAATAAAATTGTGACTGTAGAAATCGTTAAGCATGACAGCAAAGGCTATCAAACAATTTCTACAAAGAGACCGGACTCAGATATCTGTGTATTCCAGCATACGGACAAGGACTTCTCAGAAGATAGTTTCTATTATGTGCGAGTTTCACAAGTAGATGAGTTTAAACGAGGGGCCTGGGCATATCCGACAAACGAAATGGCCTGGTCGAGTCCGATTTGGGTGAATATTTCCAAGTAATAGAGGATGGTTTCTTCAGGATTCTCCTTGTTATTAAACACTCAACACTACGAGGGATGAAAATGAGATGTTTCGGTAATGGAACTTTTGCGCGCTTCCTCGCGCTGGTGCTTTTGCTCTCAGGGATTTTCCTTATTAAATCAGGCTGTGTCCATATATCCCGACAAGGCTCTCCAGCTGCCAAGCCTGAAGTGCGAGCGGTCTGGGTTTCTGTTCTGGGAACTGGTCTTAAGTCTCCTGAGGAGATCAGGCAAATGGTGGATGCTGTGCGGCGTGCCCACCTGAACACCATTATCGCCCAAGTGCGCCGGCGCGGAGCGGTCTATTTCAAGTCCGAGCTTGAACCGCGGGGAGTACCCATCCAGGGCCAACCGGATTTTGATCCGCTTGCGGTCTTACTTCAGGAGGCGCACGATACTTCTGGTGGCAAAGCGCGAATAGACGTTCACGCCTGGTTTAACGTCTTTAAGATGGCTTCACAAAAGGACCTTCTGGACGCGCATCCGGCCCCAATCAGCGTCACCCATCCAGACTGGTTCACCCGAAAGGCGAACGGCGAGGGACAAACAGACCTGGAGCCGGGACTGCCAGCGGTTCAAGGTCATGTTATAGCTGTGATTGAGGAATGTTTGAAGCAATACGACGTGGATGGTATCAACCTGGACTTCATTCGGTACTCCGGAAAGGAGATGGGCTACCACCCCGTCGCTCTTGATCGGTTCCGCCGCCTGACCGGGCGTACGGATGTTCCAGTTCCTGACGATGAGGAGTGGAGCGACTTCCGGCGGGACCAGGTGACGGCATTCGTTAGGCGGTGCGCCGTGTCGGTATGGACGCATCGTCCTGATGCATTCTTTACAGTTGATGCCGTTGGTTTCGGCCGTCCGCCACTTGTGCAATTCTCCGACACCAGCCCATATCGTACGGTTTTCCAAGACTGGGCAGGATGGGTTAGACAGGGATATGTAGACATAGTTTGCCGCATGGGCTACAAGCGCGAGCATGTTCCGGTTCAAGCCGAGCATTTTCGTGAATGGGCTGATTTTTCAAGAAAATTGCAGGACGAAAGTTCTGGACGCCTTGTGACAATCGGCATCGGCGGCTACTTTAATCCCCAAGAAGCAGTGCTTACACAGTACCGAGAGGCACTGAAGCGAGAGCTGGGCACGTCAATCTTCAGCTACCACCGGCCGATTAGGGAAACTACCGAGATCCAACAATATGGCTTCGCGTCTCCTGTGTGGGATGCCTTAGGCCGTGAGATCTATCCCGAGCCCGTTGCGCCACCTCGGCCTAGATGGCGCACACAATGTGCTGTTTTAGCCGGCTTCCTCAAAGACTCCTCTGGCACGGTTGTAGATGGAGGCGAAGTTGCACTTGCCGGAACGAAGCAAAAAGCGACGAGCGATGGTTCCGGTTTCTTCGCATTTGTCGGCCTCAAGCCAGGAACGTACCGACTTCAAGCACCAGGGACTTCGGCCGACGGGTTAACAGTGTTATGCCCTGCAGGAAAAGTTTCCTGGATACATTGAGATTTCCAATCTCTATTTCCATTATTTATAGCCGCAGTTGGCAAGTACTCATTGGACTATCTCAAACCTATTCCAAAGGAGGAATTATGAAACGGGGAATTCTCTATTTCTGTCTGTTCGCGCTTGTCGTGTCGTCTGCGTGGAGCACGGAACGCGGTGTCGTTACGAAGTCAATGGCGAAGGAAGGGTGGCAGACATACCGCTTCAACGTCAAGTGGGGGATTCAGACCAGGACAAAACAGCTCTGGGATGGTCATGCCGAAGTAGATGTGGGAAAGATTCTTAAGGTGACGCCCTACCAGCGTAACGAGAAACCAAATGATACCATGCTTGTCTCCGAAACTTCATGGCGCTCTACCACTTATATAGACGTCGAAGGCGTTTATCTGGTTGTTTATGCGCCGAAGGAAGCGAAGGTTTCAGTTTATACCAAGACTCACAATTTCACATTCGGAGTCGGCGAGCTGAAGCCAGGCGAGACGAAGCAAGAAATGGATAGAGATATTGAAGTTCGTAATGACACCGAGGAAGTCCTCTTTCGGATCGCAGGATTGGAGAAAGGCGTTCCAGGCAAAGGTACCGCAACCATTACTCCCAAGATTGCCCGCGCCAATACCCTGGGAACCTGGACCATCACCTATATGGCACCGAAAGGCGGGTTACCTGTAGGTGGCGGCATCCGCGTTTCCTGGCACTTCACGCGCAGCTGGGGAGAGCCTCAGTTTTCTGATCCGAAAGGGAAAAACTACGTGACGGTAAAGACGACCGGCAAGAGCAGGCTCGACTATACATCTGATCATCTGGGTCTTTTTGAGTATCCCTTCAGTCTAGGGAGGATTCTCGTTCGGATCTTCGACGAACCGCTGCGCGAGGGTGAACAGATTATTGTAATCCTGGGCGACACGAGTGGGGGCAGTCCCGGGTTTGAAGCGCCTGTTGTCAGCGAAAAGGATGCCTTTGTTTACGTGCAAGATTGCACGGAGGTGCCAGAAGGGGATTTCCCTGTCTATCGCACGCTCAAGGAGCTGCCTCAGCTTACTATTCTTCCTACTAAGCCTCACCGCTTTTTTGTGGTGGCACCTTCTCTGGTGCAGGTAGAAGTGCCTTTTGATGTCAACATGGTGGTCGAAGATGTTTTCCGCAACGTAGTGCCGGACTTCGAGGGGCGGTTAGATATTCTCGTGGACGGGAAACCGGTACGGCAATTGACTATCAAGCGTGAGGATTCGGGCATGCTGAAAATCCCTAGGCTAGTTCTTAATACACCCGGTGCTCACTGGATCACTGTGAAACAGGTGGAGGGCGACCTATCAGGCGAAAGCAACCCGGTAAAATGTGTCGCCGAGGCCATACCGCATCGCCTCGTCTGGGGCGAGCTGCACGGCCATACTCAATACTCCGACGGATACGGAAGTGCGGATGACTATTTCCGCTTTGCGCGGAAACGGGCGGTTCTGGACTTTGCAGCGATCACCGACCATGACGTGGAATTGGATGCACCGGACTATCAGGTGAGAGATATGTGGCGTGAGGTAAACGCAGCAGTGAAGCGGCACAATGATCCTCCCGGGTTTTGCACGATCCCTGCTTACGAATGGTCTCCAGCCAGAACAACCATCAGCACCATCGCGCCCTATGGAGACCACAACGTTTATTATGACCGCGAGGATATGCCGGTCTTCAAAGCGTGCGACCCGGAGGCCAGCACATTAGAAAAACTATACCAGAATCTCGGCGCGATTCAGAACTCCATCGTTCAAGTAATCCCACATGTTGGCGGAGCAATCACCAACTGGGAATACCACAATCCAGAGTTGGAAACCCTCGCCGAGATCTTCTCGGTTCATGGAGGCTTCGAGGAGTTTGGGAAAATGGCTCTGCAGAAAGGTTACGTTGTCGGGTTCGTTGGCGCCTCCGATTCGCACAGTGGCCAGATAGGAGGCTTTCCTCCCGGCAATGTGGCCGGTCACTTAACCCATGGGGGCTTGACTGCTGCTTACGTGCCTGAGCTATCGCGCCAAGCCCTGTTCACTACCTTTGAAAAACGAAAAGTCTATGCCACCTCCGGGGCGCGCATTATCCTTGATTTCAAGATAAACGATCAACCTATGGGAACGGTAATTGAGACGGAAAGCACGCCTGTGATCGAAGCGGAGGCGATCGGGACTGCGCCATTGCTCTTGGTCGAAGTGGTGAAAAACGACAGGGTCATCCACACATGGCAAAACGAGTACGAAGGAGAGAAAACTCTGACTTTACTCTGGGGCAATCGTGTCGAACAGGCCGACTTGGTCGATTTTGACGAGTCACTCTGGAGCTTCTACCTGCGCTATGTGGATTGGGGCGGTGGGGTCAAAGCCGCCTCCGGAAAACTGGCACTGCGAAAAACCTGCTCTTTCGACTATCCACAGGATGGCATTGTGGAAAAAGGGGAGAGCGAGATCCGTTGGACGTCCGAGACGCGAGGAGATTGGGACGGCGTGGCGTTTCAGTTGCAGCAGCCACAGACCGAACTCAAGCTGAAGCTCGGCGAATACGAAGAGACCGTTGATCCCTCAAAATTGGAACAAGGCATGACCAGCCGGACATTGGGCGAATCGGACCAGTTGCTGATTGTAAAGGGCGAGCCAAAGAAACGCTTTGCGGAATTCACGGTCAAGGACCGCACGATTCTCTTTGAGTGGAACTATTACTATCTGCGTGTTCTACAAGCCGACGGTGAAATGGCCTGGTCCAGCCCGATTTGGATTCGAAAGAAATGAGCGAATGAGGCGCTGCTGAACTTTATTAAAGGATTAGATTTAGTGACTGTTTAAAAATCTAGCTTTTTTGATTCATAAGCTTAGACGTTTTTTCAGCCAGAATTTGAGTCCTTCCAAATAGGCCCAGAATTGAATAAGGCGTGTCCCGCGGGATTCGGGCATGCAGAACCACTTGAGCTCAAAAGGCAGAAAGCGCACGAGCCAGTCACGTAGCGAATAGTTCTTCACCAGAAAACGAATACGGCTCCGATAGTATGCTCTATAAAATGCCGGGCTGCAGCGGCGCAGCACCGGCGACTCATAGTGGTAAATAATGGCCGACGGAACGTACAGTACCTTTAGCCCCTGTCTCTTGGCCTTATGGCACAAATCTGTTTCTTCATAATAGGCTGGCGAATAGTCCTCATCAACCCCTCCGACTGATTCTAAAAAACTGCGCCGAACCGCATATGCAGCGCCCGTTATGTAGTCAACCTCCCGTTGCGTGTCATACTGTCCGGTGTCCTCCTGCTGATTTCCGTAATGATCGCTCATGGCATTCGGATACAGGATGGCGCCTGCATGTTGGAGAATGTGGCTGTTAGGGTAGTAGATTTTGCATCCTGTGATGGCAACCGATGGGTCATCAGCGAATGGTGCGACAAGAGACTCCAGCCAGTCGGGTGCGGCCTCAGTGTCGGGATTGAGAAATACCACAATATCACTGTCCGAATGACGCCAGCCGTCATTATTTCCGCCCGCGCAACCGCGGTTTGTTGAGTTCTGAATCAAGATTGGACGAAATTCGCTCTGCTGAATCTGCTCCACGGTGTCATCGGTGGAATGGTTATCAACGACTATAATTTTGAAGGATGGATAGGATTGCCAGCTGAGGCTTTCAAGGCAGCGGACAATAAAGCGTGCACTGTTATAGGTCAGAACTATAACACTAACTTGCTGAAGATTACTGTTACTGGAGTTATGCATCCTAATCTAAAGTAAATTCTATGATCTAAGCGGCTGGCTGTTTCCCTTTATGGTTGACTAATAGCTGATTGCGATAGTGCTTGCGTAGCGCGCCCCGAGTCTTGAGCAGCTCACGTATTTCGTGCACGGTCTCGGCCACAATACGACGCGGCTGATGTTCGCTCAGCACGTGGCAATGGGTACAATCGTCCGGGATTTCACCGTGGTGAAGGCTGCGACGCAGCTCTTGAAAACCGCGATTGTTCCATATGTCATCAACAGTTGACCGGGTAATTGAATCAGTGGCCCCTTTGGTCCAGAAACAGCAGAAACGTACCTGGCCTGTGACTTCCACGTGAAATTGCTGCCAGATATTTGGGCAAAAGAGCTGTCTGGCATTGCGCGGTGTTTTGATGTCAGACGCAGAAGTGATCTGGCGGTTCTCGATGCGTGAATCCAGATCGAATCCCAGAGGGAGGTGGTCAATTCGTATGCCGTAGCGTGCCGCGCGTGTTCGCGCCTGCTCGATGGCACGCGCCAATTCTGCACGATCCGTTACAATACTGGCTTCGGCCCTGGGATTGTATGGGAGCAAATTCTGAATGATCACCACACAAGCGCCGCACTCATGGGCAAGGTCAATAATCGCTTCCAGCTCGGAGATGTTTTCGCGCATCAGGCAGACGATGAAGTTTACTATCGGGAAGGTGGAGCCGCGCTCTTGCTTGATACGCTTCAACGTCATAAGATTATCCCGTACAGCATGAAAGTCCGCCCCCCGTCGAATGGCCTCAAAGGTTTGCTTTGTGCCCCCATCAACTGACACTATGATGATAGATGCGCCAATCTCGACCAGCTGCTCAGCAGCACGGGCAGTCAGCAGGGTACCATTTGTAATGACTGATGGTACTGCTCCCGTTGCTGTAATGGTGCGCAGTATCGGAAAGAATTTACGATGCAGAAATGGTTCACCGTTGCCTGCGAGGCCCACGTAAGTTGCATACTGAAACCAGGGTGCAATGTGCTGAATGGCTTCTAAAGGCAGCTCACCGCGATCTTTTGGAAATGCATCGCTCTGGCGGGCACACATGACGCAGTTCAAGTTGCAGGTATCATTGATCTCAAGATGAAAGCGGAGGGGGCGAGCCAACAGCCTGTGCTTTCGCAGAGTTTTATCAACGCCGGACAGGAGTGCGTTATATATTTTTCGATAATGTGCCAAAATACTGCCTGATTGATAAGATTAATCTTAATGTAAGCGGAATGGAGCGGATTTATCAACAGTTTTTCTGGGCCTCACACCGCTCAGCCTGCATGTCGAGAATATGCCCTTTTCCTGAACGTATCCGTGGAATATATTTGTGTGAGATTTGTTTTGTAATATGATGGTAGTAGGGCGTATTGAAATATGCCCCCACCAAAATGGTGCATTCAACGATTACGCGGATACAATTTGTGGAAAATATGTTTGACAATTGTCTAAAGGATTTGAAACATATCCAGTGCTTCTTGTTTGCCAAGATGATAAAAAATTTTGATGGAATTTCGCTAGTTTCCCACCGAAATCCCACGCTGATGAAAGCGGGTCTGAAAGTAGTGGTCCGGAGCTCCGTTTCAATGAGAAACTAACCTCCAGGCATCGCGAAAAGGCTCTATAAAACACATTTCAGGAGGCCAAATTCAATGCGAATGCAATGCTGTGCGATTGTAATGTTTATTCTTGTCATTTTGGTAGTGCCAGCAGCAGGAAAGACGATTGTGATTCAAGGCGATCTGCAAATCGCAGGTGAAGTGATTCAAGAATCTGAAAATGAAATTATAATCAAGACAAACGACACGAAAATTGCCATTCCCCGGGATAGATTGGAAGCCTTGGGTTATAGGATTGTCCAAGAGCAGGAGACGCCAGCACTGCCGTCACCCACACCGACTCCTGAAGCTCCATCTATACCGGAAATGGAGCTGAGCCCGGAGGCAAGAGGAGTTCTTGAAGGCGTGGTTCAATCACCTCTCGGCATTGTTCCGAGTGCAAAGCCAGCCGCTGTATCTTTAGAACCGCTTGCATCGCTTTCCGAAGACATGGAATCCAGAGCCCCTGAACCATCGCTCCCAACTGGTGCATTACCACCCGGAGTAGGGACAACGGTGGGTGGACTAAAGCCTTTGAGCGCGGTCTTCGGGTCAGCAGCTGGGCCGTCCACCCCGGCGGCAGCGGAAATGCCAGTATCGCCGTCTCCGCTGCTGGCAGCAGTTCCCGCGCCTCAAACGCCGGCGCCTGCTCCGTCTTCTGAAGAGGTGGCGCCTGAATTTCGTGGTTTATGGATCACGCGCTTTGAGTGGCCGAGCCGCGATGCTCAGAAGTGCCTTAAGACCATCAAAACGATTTTCGAAACCCTGAAGAGAAATCATTTTAACGCCGCCCTGTTTCAGGTGCGTGGGCAAGCGGACGTTCTGTATCGGAGTAAGCTTGAGCCCTGGTCTCCGCTGATTGGAGGAGCGGATCCGGGCTTTGATCCGCTGAAGGTGGCTATTGAGGAGGCACACAGCCGGGGGATTGAACTGCACGCCTATGTGAATCTGATGCCTGTGTGGGGTGGTCGGACGCCTCCGCCACGAACTGAGCCCCTGCATGCTTTCTGGGGCTATTGCCAGCCCGGTTCAAATCCAAACTGGGCATGCCACGATTCTGCGGGCAAGCCGATGAAGCAGGAAGAGTATGTGTATTTCAGCCCTGGAATTCCTGCTGTTCACGATTACCTGCGCCGGGTAGTTGTTGACCTGGTCACGCGCTACGATGTGGACGGGATACACTTTGATCGGATTCGTTATCCGGGTTCCCAATACTCGAAAGACCCGATTAGTGTGGCGCGGTTTGAAGGGCCGGGCAACCCGGATAATCTGTCGTGGGCAGATTGGCAGCGGGATCAGCTCACCCGCATGCTCAATAACATTTATGGTGCCATTCAGGCTACCAAGCCGCGCGTCAATGTATCATGTGCGGCCTGGGGAATCTATCGCAAGGATCGTCTTGACGGCTACGAGCGTTTTTCAAGTGGCTATCACGACTATTATCAAGATACTCATCGCTGGATCGAGCAGGGTGTGATGGATGCGCTTATGCCAATGATTTACTGGAACATTCCCGAGCCAAAGCCGAATTTCGATACCCTAACCGAAGATTTTGTTAAGCATGCGGCAGGCCGCCACATCTACGCCGGGATGAAAACCTATGAGGATTTTAAAGAGACCGTTGCTGAAGTGCTCTTTTCGCGCCAGATTGGCGCTCAAGGAAATGTTACATTTTCTTATGGAGGTATTGACCGAAAGAACCAGTGGGTTGATTTCTATCGCGATGTATATCACGAGGCAGCGCCAATTCCTGTAATGCCGTGGAAAGAAAACCCCCAGACAGGAACAATCGTGGGGACGCTCATGAACCCCTCAGGCAATGACCCGGTTGAAGATGCCGTTTTACAGCTGAGTGGCCGCACGGAGAAATGGCTCTCCTCAAATGATGGCTTCTTTGCAATGCTCAATGTTCGGCCAGGGGCCGGTTTACAAATAACCGCAGAGAAGCAGGGGGTGGGTGTTGCGGAACCGGTCACAGTGAGCGTGGCGCCAGGCCAGGTGATACGGGTAGAAATTCAACTGAAGCGGCCCGAATAGGGGCCCTGGTTTCGCTTCTTGAGGGGGTTGTCGAGTGATGGCTGAGAAAAGCGTAGCCAGCAATCGCAAGGCACGGCATTTCTATGATATTAAAGAGACCGTCGAAGCAGGCCTGGCACTGACTGGAACGGAAGTAAAATCGCTTCGGATGGGTCGGGCGAGCCTGGTTGATAGCTTCGCATCGTTTGACCGCGGCGAATTGATCCTCCATAATATGCATATTAGTCCGTATGAACCGGGGAATCGCTATAATCCAGATCCTCGCCGGTCGCGCAAGCTACTTCTGCACAAGCAGCAGATCAAGCGGCTTATTGGCAAAGTAACCCAGCGAGGCTTTACCCTAGTGCCATTGCGGGTCTACTTTGGTGAAAGAGGATATGCGAAAGTCGAAATAGCCCTGGCTAAAGGCAAGAAGCAATATGACCGCCGTGAGGCGATCAAAGAACGGGATCTCAAACGCGAGCTCGAGCGCGAGATGAAGGATCGCTTGTAGGGGCGTATTGCTATACGTCCTTTCATTGGTGTGAAAATCGGTCAAGCGGGACGCCGATTGCGCGTCTCGCTCGTTTTGTTTCTCCTCTTGCAATTGCTTACTGGCAAGTGGTATAGAGCCAGGGTGATTGGATTGAAATAGTAGGGGCGTATTACAATGGCCCCTTACAGAGGCTGAGTGTCCGGGGCAGGTTTCATGAAGCTGATCAGTGCATGTTTGGTTGGAATGTGTACAAACTATCTTGGGCAGGCGTACACAGTTCGGGAATTCGCGGCGATGTTGGAGCGGGGCGAGGTGGTGCCGGCATGTCCGGAGCAGCTTGGAGGGTTGCCGACACCGCGGCCGCCAGCAGAGATTCAGCCGGGCTGCAATGGCTTTGCGGTGCTGGAGGGAAAAGCCCGGGTGTTGCGGCAGAGCGGCGAGGATGTGACCGAGGAATTTATTCGTGGCGCGCGGGAGATACTCAAGCTGGCACAAGCGTTTCGGGCGGATCTGGTGATTTTGAAAGAGCGGAGTCCGTCGTGCGGCGTCCACACAATTCATGACGGAAATTTTTGCGGTCGCTTGGTTTCCGGAACCGGTGTTGCTGCCGCTCTGTTGAAACGCCACGGCCTTCAGGTGTTGTCAGACGAACAGTACCTCAAAGACGCTCGCTGAGAGAGGAGGATTCAGATCAGATGAGTAATGCGGGATTTCCTGTTCAACGACTGCGTCGGTTACGGATGACGCCGACGCTGCGCAGCATGGTTCGAGAGACCGCGCTGCGGGTAACAGATCTTATCTATCCGCTTTTTGTGCTGCACGGTAGCCGCGTGAAGGCGGAAGTGTCGTCCATGCCGGGGGTTTATAATTTGTCAGTTGATTACGTTGTGGAAGAAGCCAGAGCAGTGCGCGATCTGGGAATTCCGGCCGTACTCCTGTTTGGCATCCCGAAAACGAAGGACGACATGGCCAGCGAGGCATACGATCCTAAGGGCATTGTACAGCAGGCAGTGAAGGCCATCAAGAAGGCGATACCTGATCTTGTGGTCATTACCGACGTTTGCCTCTGCGCGTATACCGCCAACGGCCACTGCGGGATTGTTCGGGATGGGAAGATTCTTAACGACCCAACGCTTGAGGTGCTGGCAAAAGTAGCACTCTCCCATGCTCAAGCAGGGGCAGATATCGTTGCACCGTCCGACATGATGGACGGTCATGTCAGGGCCATTCGCAAGAAGCTGGATGAAAAGGGATCTCCTGACGTTGCGATCATGTCCTACGCAGCGAAGTACGCCTCTGCGTTTTACGGGCCGTTTCGCGATGCCGCACAAGCAACGCCTGCGTTTGGAGATCGGCGCTCACACCAGATGGATATAGCCAATGCGCGGGAAGCCGAGCTCGAAATTCTGCTTGATATTAAGGAAGGCGCCGATATTGTGATGGTCAAACCAGCTCTGGCGTATCTCGATATTATTTACCGCATTCGGCAACGCGTGCTTCAACCTCTGGCTGCCTACAGTGTAAGCGGAGAATATGCACTGATCAAAGCGGCTGCGCAGCAAGGGTGGCTGGACGAGGAGCAGATTGTGCTGGAGTGGTTGACCGCGATCAAACGCGCAGGTGCAGATCTGATTCTTACCTATTTTGCCAAGGCCGTTGCGTCGAAAATCGCTTGATGACATAGCGTAAAGCTTAACAGGAGCAATGAGGAGACAAGGTTCTTAAAGGAGAACGGCGATGGGATAGTCGCCTGGAAAGGGACTTCGAGACGTCATCAAATGTGCGACTAGGGCGCATGCACGTGGGGGTTTTTGCCAAGTGCTTGCTCCGTTGAAAACCTACATATACCTGCATGACAATGTTCGTTTTAGCCCGCCTCAGATTATGTCGCGCCCTTCAGGGTGAACCCTTTCAGGGCTTATCGTTGATTGTATATCAACCTTTACCCAGGGCGTTGCCCTGGGCTCTTATCTTCCGCGCCCATGGCGCTGGTCCAGATTATGTCGTGCCCTGAAAGGGCATCATATATAAGCCCAGGGCAACGCCCTGGGACAATGAAATTCTCCCCCATTACACCAGCCCTGAAAGGGTTCACCCTGAAGGATTCACCCTGAAGGGCGAAACATATCGAAGATGCGCCTCAGGCGTGTTGGAATTCGTGCACCTGGAGGTTTTCAACAGAGCACTAAGTGCTCTTAGGCAAATTCGCGCAAGAAGGCGAGGTATCTCCCGCCGTTGCGCTGGTGACGTTCGATTGATGCTTTCAGCTGATTCAATACGCGGACGATTTCCTCATCGCGATAGGTCGGGCGGCTTTGTTGGTCTTGCCCGCTTGCAGGATCGGCGCTCTGCCGATTGAAAGTCGCTTCAAGGGCATTCATCACAATTTCTTCCTGCTTGAGCGCCACTTTACCTGGTGCAACCAGCTTCATTGCCTGTATGCGGTACTTTTCGAGCAGCGCTTCTGTTGCCCGCAAGACATGCGGGTCGGTGATATAGCTGTTCTCTTTGGTGGTGCTGCGAATTGTTTCTTCGAGCTTTAGAAACAGGTCTAATTCCCTGTCCGTGAGACCCGCGCCGAGTAGCTGGTCTTCATGACGCAGGCGTTGAGAGTATTTCCGCGTATTTTTCTCATTGCGGTACGACTGGTCAGATGAAAAGAAAGGGCATTCGGGCGGGCACTGATTGCCATCTGCGATTCTTGTTTTGCAGCAGCTGGCACAGATCGGTCGCATGAATTGTGCGGTGCAGATACGTTTGGCGCGTGCTCCGCAGAAGACACATTTTGTCATCTTCGGGATGCCTCATTGCAGGTGCTATAGCCAATGTGGGTTAGTGCATTTCAAGGACGAACTTGCTTTTTTCCACTGCTTTTTGCAACGCCTTGTCCACGCTTTGCCGGCCGTTGAGCGCCGATTCTACCTGGTCTGTAATCACCAGACGCATTGATTCCCAGTAGACCTCTCGTGGCTCAAATATTCCGTAGTCCAGCTGGCTTGTAGCAATCTGATAGTTCGGATTTTTCTCCAGGTAGGCCTTCATTTCCGGAGTCTTTAGCACCGAATATCGAATCGGAAGATACCCGGTGGCAATGGCCCACTTCGTGGCATTTTCGGAGTTGGTTAGGAATTTGACGAACTTCCAGGCGGCCTGTTTTTCCTCGGGCGAGGGCCGGGTAAAAATACCAACGTTGGTGCCTTGAAAGAGAACGCGCGGTTTCTTGCCTGGTACGACCGAAAGTGGCGCTACCTGCCAGCGGAATTTGTCACCCACAGCCTCCTTATTGTACGGAAAACTTGCACTTGAGCCAATGTACATGGCGATCCTTCCTGAGCCAAAGGCATTGGAGAGGTAGTCGGACTCCACATACGCCACTTTGTCTTTGTGCACCAGGTCAACCAGAAATTGTAATGACTCGTGCGCTTCTGGTGAGTTGAGCAGTAGAGTCTTTCGGTCCGGGCCGAGGTAGTGGCCGCCATTCATATAAAGGAGCGTAGTAAGGCTCTCGATAAACGGCCGGATGGCGAAGCCATAAACCTCTACGCGATTGTCTTTGTGCACAGTTAGCTTTTTTGCCCACTCGCGCAGCTCCTCCCATGTTCGCGGAGCATGCTTGATGCCGGCGCGCTCGAGCATATCCGAATTCACGTACAGTACATACGCGCTCTTATTAAACGGCATAGTCACCATGCGGTCATTCCAGCTGTTATTCTCGCGAAACGCCTTGACGATATCGTCAATCTCCTCCTTGGTGAGGCCATCCGGGCCATCAAAGAAGTCTTGAACAGGGACGAGCAAGTTGCGGCTCACAAACTGTGAGGTCCAGCTCTCATACATCTGAGCGACAGCGGGCATAGTTCGCGACGTAATGGCGGCAATTAATTTCTGGTGCAGCTGATCATAGCTACCCTGATAGATCGGCCGAACAGTGATGTCAGGATGGAGCTGTTCAAAAGCCTGAGCCATTTCGTTAATCGCAACCGCCTGTTCGTCGGCCATTGAATGCCAGAAACTAATGAGCGCCTGTTCCTTTTTGCTACAGGCAACCAGCATGACCGAGGCAATGAGCAAAAGGCTTATGAGCATCTTCATGCTCAATCTGATGGGTTTATGGGGAAGCATAAGATCCTCCTTGTTGCCGAGGCGTATATGAGAGATGTATAAAGTTTCCTGCTCACTGTAAAGGGAAAAGTTGGCTGAGCAATGGCCGGGTAGAGGTGCAAGGGGAGCCGTCACCCGTCAGATTGATTGCGCCTTTAAATCTCTTGACTTAACGCGCATCGCTCTATAAAAATTGTCCTTATCTCATGCCGGTGAATAACAATCACAATTAATACATTTCTACTTCTCGCAAGGGAAATTTCGTATGCTTGCAAAACGTATCATTCCATGTCTGGACGTGAGGGACGGGCGTGTTGTTAAAGGGGTGAAGTTTGTTGATCTGGTAGACGCCGGCGATCCCGTGGAGGCTGCCAAGGCTTATGATGAGGCGGGTGCTGATGAGATTGTATTCCTTGATATCACAGCGTCCCACGAAAAGCGTGATATTCTGATTGACGTGGTTTACAGGACTGCTGCGGAAGTCTTCATGCCAATGACTGTCGGCGGTGGAATTCGAACTCTGGAGGATATTCGAGGACTTCTCAATGCCGGTGCAGACAAGGTGTCGCTGAATACCTCTGCGGTGCTGCGGCCCGGTCTTATTGCGGAGGCTGCAGAACGCTTTGGTGACCAGTGTATTGTCGTGGCTATTGATGCTGAGCGACGTCGGAATCAGCCTGACTCATGGCAAGTTTACATTAATGGTGGGAGGACACCAACCGACAAAGATGCAGTGGCTTGGGCCCGGGAAGCCGTAGACCTGGGTGCAGGGGAAATTCTCCTCACAAGCATGGACAAGGATGGAACTCTTAATGGCTATGATCTGGAGCTAACTGCTCGCATAGCTGAGGCGGTGCCTGTTCCCATAATTGCTTCGGGTGGTGCCGGTACTCTCGAACACCTTTACGAGGCCCTGACTATTGGACAAGCCGATGCTGTTCTGGCTGCATCAATTTTCCACTTCGCTACGTATTCCATTCGCGATGCAAAACAGTACTTGCAGTCCAAAGACGTGATTATGCGGATGTAGCGCAAGTCGGGGGATGGGACGTATGCAGGACAATAAGATTGTTTCCAGACCGAGGATACCAGCATGAACTTCTTAGAAGAGGTGAAATTCGACTCTCAGGGCTTGCTGCCCGTAATTGTTCAAGACTGGGAAACGCACGAGGTCTTGATGTTCGCCTATATGAACCAGGCGGCGCTTGAGCAGACAATTTCGAACGGCATCGTGCACTTGTGGAGCCGCTCGCGCAAAAAACTCTGGCGAAAAGGCGAGACCTCAGGTCATACCCAGAAGGTCAAGGAGATTCGCCTTGACTGCGATGGAGACGTTTTGTTACTAAAGGTCGACCAAAAAGGCGGTGCTTGTCATATGGGGTATCGGTCGTGTTTCTTCCGCACCCTTCGCGGCAACCGCTTTGTGGTGAATCAGGAGAAATGTTTTGATGAAAAGGTTGTTTACGGGGAGTGAGATGGTCAGCATTACCGTTACGACCATGTGAGCCCAGCGGGCGATCCCATACCAAAGTGTGAGTTAGTTGAATGTATCATCCTTCGAAAGAAGAGTTCCTACGGCGTGCAGAAAAGGGGAATCTGATTCCGGTATACCGCGAGATTCTTGCGGATATGGAAACCCCTGTCTCGGCCTTTAAGAAGCTCGATGACACAGACTTTGCCTTCTTGCTCGAAAGTGTGGAAGGAGGAGAAACTCTTGGTCGCTACTCGTTTCTTGGTGGTACGCCATCAATTGTATTTAAGAGCAAGGGCCAGGAGATTGATCTTATTTATCAGAACAACGAAGAACAATTTGTAACGAGCGCGGTACCGCTGGAGGTGCTGCGCGACGTGATGCGTCGCTATCGGCCAGTGGCTGATCCAGGACTACCGCCATTTTTCGGCGGCGCGGTTGGCTACATGAGCTATGACGTTATCCGCAGTATCGAGTCCATTCCAGACAATAACCCGGATGATCTCAACGTGCCTGATTGCTTCTTCATGATCACAGATAGCCTTGTCATTTTTGATCACGTGAAGCATAAGATGATGCTGGTGTACAATGCCCACATTCGCGAAGATCCGGCCAAAGCCTATGACAACGCAATCCATCAGATTGAGCTCCTCTCTGAGCGCCTGGCACGGCCCTTGAGGCAGGAGGAACCGAGGAGCTTGCACGAGGAATTACAGGTTAAATCGAATTTTGAAAAGGCTGATTTTGAAAAGGCGGTTGAGCGCTGCAAAGAGTATATCTTCGCGGGTGATATCTTTCAGGTGGTCATTTCGCAACGGTTTCAGACGCAGCTCGACGTGGAGCCCTTTGACGTCTATCGTGCGCTGCGTGCGATTAACCCGTCGCCATATATGTTCTACCTGAAATTCGGCGGGTTGAAAATCATTGGCTCGAGTCCGGAGATTCTCGTCAAGGTTAACAAAGGCGAGGTTCAGCTCCGTCCTATCGCAGGAACACGCTGGCGCGGGGAAACGCCGGAGGAGGACCAGGCGCTGGAGACGGAGCTTCTGGCGGATCCAAAAGAACGCGCCGAGCATATCATGCTGGTTGACCTGGGGCGCAATGACTGCGGCAGGGTCTGCGAGTTTGGATCAGTCAGGGTGAGTGATTTAATGGTAATCGAGCGCTATTCTCACGTGATGCACATTGTGTCAAATGTCACCGGGAGATTGCGCAAGGAATACGACGGCGTAGACGTGCTGAAGGCATGTTTTCCAGCTGGAACTGTGAGCGGCGCCCCGAAGATTCGGGCTATGGAGATCATTGACGAGATGGAACCCGTGAAGCGTGGTCCATATGCCGGGGCTGTCGGCTATTTTAGCTTCGATGGCAATCTTGACTCTTGCATTACCATCCGCACAGTTATTGTGAAGGATGACGTTGCTTACATTCAGGCAGGAGCAGGGATTGTGGCTGACTCGCAGCCGGAAAATGAATACTATGAAACGGTGAACAAAGCCAAGGGGATGATCAAGGCTATCGAAATGGCCCGGGGAGGATTGCCGTGATCCTCGTGATCGATAACTACGATTCCTTTACCTATAACCTTGTTCAGTATATTGGTGAACTTAGTGCTGAGTCCACAGTCTTTCGCAACGACAAGATCACCGTGGATGAGATTGCCAGACTTAGCCCGCAGAAAATCGTCATCTCTCCTGGGCCTGGAACGCCTGATAATGCAGGGGTCTCCATGGAGATCATCAAGGAATTCGGACAGAAAATTCCTATCCTTGGTGTTTGCCTGGGTCATCAGAGTATCGGCCAGGTTTATGGCGGCACAGTGACGCGCGCTGAAAAGGTCATGCACGGCAAGACCTCGCTCATCCATCATAGCGGCGAGGGGATTTTTCAGGGCCTGAGCAATCCCTTTGAAGCCACGCGCTACCATTCCCTGGTCGTCAGCAGCAAGGATCTTCCTATGGTGCTGGTGCAAACTGCCTGGACAGAGGATCGGGTCATTATGGGTCTGAAGCATCGAGACTATCCGGTCTGGGGTGTACAGTTCCATCCCGAGTCAATTTTGACTGGTGAAGGCAAGA
>CAYVXD010000045.1:0-27750 GCA_964454265.1 uncultured Candidatus Sumerlaeota bacterium
TTGTCAATTATATCGCCGATATTCTCAAGGTCGCTTACAATATAAAGCAGCCCGATGCTTTTTGTCAATTCCTCCTCGCTCAGCTTCTTTTGAGTGAGATTGGTCAAGTACTGAGTAATGGATGTCTGAAGTTTGTCAACTTTATCATCCCGACCGTGAATGAAGTCCCATTCCCTGTCATCCCGATTGAAAATCGCCTGGCCAATAGTACGCATCATTTCTTCCACAAACCGCGCCATGCGTGAAATCTCTCGAATGCATGAACCGATCGCTATGGATGGGGTATCAAGAATTTGGAGATCCAGATATTTCGACCGCACCTCTAAAGTTTCATCTGGACGCCGTGGAAGAAAACCGTACACCATTCGTTCTAATAGTCCCATGAGGGGCAGAAAGATCAGCGTAATCATCACATTGAATATAAGATGCGTATTAGCAATCTGCCTGGCCATGGAATCGCTGCCGAGAGGGATAGGAAGGGACGCCAGAAATCGCGTGGTGCCTTCTCCGACCATTGCCAGATAAGCCATTAAGGGCAAGAAGATGAGCACTCCGAGCACCTTGAAGAAAAAGTGCGCCCAAGCAACTCGTTTTGCATCGCGCGATGCGCTCAGGCTGGCAAGCAAGGCTGTGGCGCAGGTGCCTATGTTCGCGCCAAAAATTAAGGGGATCGTGGCTGGCAGAGTAAATACGCCATGGCGGGAAATGGAAAGCACAATCCCGAGCGTTGCCGCACTGCTCTGGAACAAAGCCGTAAAGAGTGCCGCAAAGACAATGGCCCACAGCGGATAGTGCGTCAACACGAGGATCGCGTTCTGAAATGCCTGAAAGTCTTTCAAAGGTACTGTTACATCCGACATGACCTTCATTCCAAAGAAGATGAACCCAAATCCCAGGAGAATGTTGCCAAGAGCGATATACTTCCGTTGTTTCATCACCATGGTGACCAAGAATCCAACTGCAATTAGCAGCAGAGAATACTCGGCCACGTTAAAGGATATCAGCTGGACCGTGATCGTTGTCCCGATTGCGGCTCCGAAAATAATCCCAAGCGTCTGGCGAACCGTCATGAGTTTCGTACTGACGAGGGAAACAAGCATGGTCGTTGTGGCGCTGCTGCTCTGCGTAAAGAATGTGGTCAGGGCTCCAAACCCCACACCTTTCACCCGATTCTTGGTCATGTCGCCAATTATTGAGCGCAGCCTTACACCACCAGCTGCCTGTAATCCCTCGGCGCCCACCTTCATGCCAAACAGAAAGATTGCTAATCCTCCCATCAGTCCCAGCACAAGCCAGTTTGCCCAACTTGCCTTGTGGGCCGTGACAGTATAACGGAGAAACTGAACTTCACGGGAGTCCGACGGTACGTAAAACAAAATTTCATACGCTCCAGGCTGATCACCCAGCACACACGCAGCGCGATAGAGCCCTTCACTATCAGTGATCCCTTTTCCCACCGGGTGCAAAGAAAGGCTCTTTTCTACCTGTGGAGGCTGGCTGAGGATTTTATATAAAACGTGTATTCCTTCAACTGGAGCGCCCTGTGGATCAACCGTCCGGATTGTTAAATATTCATTCAGGCGGGAGTTCACGAGGCCTGTTTGTCCGTAACCTGAAATATCGCGCCCCTGTTGGTCAAAAGGGCGCTCGAGTAGTACAGAGCCAACCAGCTGTGACTGAGAGGCAGGAGAATCGTTGGATGCAAATTCCTCGGCCGCGACTGCAGTTGCCTGCACGAGCAGAATACCCGCAGCCAGCCCTATGAGAAATCGCCTGTGAATGTGCTCAAACATCTCGCTTGTTTTCTTCAAAAAGCGCATTTAATATGCCCGGATTCTGAACCAATAGAAAAAAATTCTTTCTTTTGCCGTTAACCGGCCATTGTTTTTAAAGTCTCGCGAGCAGCGGACAGCGTCTGAGCAATATCTTCGTCCGTATGCGCAAGGGAAATAAAACAGGTTTCGAACTGCGAGGGCGGAAGATACACGCCGCGCTGAACCATTCCGTGGAAAAACTGGCGGTACTTCTCCACACTCGCTGTGAGGGCAGTACGGTAGTCGCGCACTGGCTGATCTGTGAAAAACGTACAAAACATTGATCCCACTCGCGTGCAATAAGCATGAACCCCCGTCTCTCTGGCTGCATCACGCAATCCCTCCTCAAGAACCGCCCCCATCTGCTCAAGCCTTTCATACACCCCATTCTCCTTCAGCGTACGCAAGGTGGCCAACCCAGCGCTTACTGCAAGGGGATTCCCGGAAAGCGTGCCTGCCTGATAAACTTGACCTGTTGGCGCAATTACCTGCATAATGTGTCGCCGCCCGCCATACGCGCCTACAGGCAGGCCGCCCCCGATGATCTTTCCCAGGGTAGTGAGATCAGGTTGGATTCCGAAACGCGCCTGCGCACCACCATACGCTAGCCGAAAACCCGTGATAACCTCATCGAAGATCAATAATGCGCCGGATTTTCTCGTGAGCTCTCGCAGCCCTTCCAGGAATCCCGGACAAGGAGGAACCACACCCATGTTCCCAGCCACTGGCTCGACAATTACCGCAGCAATCCGGTCGCCTTCGCGGCGAAATACCTGCTCCACAGCATCCAGGTTATTATATTCCAGACCAACGGTATCGCTGGAAGTTCCACGTGTGACTCCCGGGCTATCCGGAATTCCTAACGTAGTAGCGCCTGACCCAGCTTTTACCAGCAGACTGTCCACGTGCCCGTGATAACAGCCGTTGAACTTTACGATCTTATCGCGTCCAGTTACACCCCGTGCCAATCGGATGGCCGACATCGTGGCTTCCGTGCCAGAGTTCACCAGGCGCACCTGGTCAACTGACTCCACGGCTTCACAGATCATGCGCGCCAGCTCTGTTTCACGCTCGGTAGGAGCACCAAAGGAGGTTCCTTGCTTTGCGGCGTCGGCTATAGCACGAACCACTTTCGGATGGGCATGTCCTAGAATCAGCGGCCCCCAGGAGCAGACATAGTCAATGTACTCATTTCCATCGGCATCAACGATTTTCGAGCCCTCCCCCGAGCGAATAAATAGCGGCTTGCCTCCAACAGCACGAAACGCCCGCACAGGGCTATTTACCCCACCCGGGATATAGGCTTCTGCCTCCTGAAAGAGTTGACCCGATTTTGTCCAGTTAGGTTTCATTTATGAAATCTCTGCCAGTAGGAATCTTGAGGTTCATGTCTTATGTCTTTGCGCAGCCCGATACCACCAGCCCGCTCATAGTCCAAATTATTAACACGATGTGCAAGTTTTTGGGAGTTGCATAGACAATTAAAGATCCCTGGTTAAGTGGTTGTGGTAAGGTAACTTGGAGTGCGTAAGCGTAGCGACAGCGGAGCTTGCGCTTTTAGATGCCGAAGCGCAGCTTCGGCCTTTTTGGCAAGCTTCGCTTGCCTTGAACAAGGCGGTAGCTTTACTACATTTCGCTACCGCACTCCATATGACTCTACGGTTCAACGGTTTACAGCATCCTACAAAGAGTTTGCGACTGAAATATTAACGCTCTAAAAACTTGCACATCGCGTAAATTATTCGACACAGGGCGGTGTTGTTTTACTACTACGCCTCTGAAAGCGCAGCAATTCCCGGCAGCTCCTTTCCCTCAAGAAACTTCAGCGAGGCTCCACCGCCAGTCGAGACGTGTGTCATCTTATCAGCCAGTCCATATTGGTTGACCGCCGCAGCGGTGTCACCCCCACCAATAATCGTCGTTGCATCCAGGCTGGCAAGTAGCTGAGCAATTTTTTTGGTGCCTTCAGCAAATTTTTCAATTTCAAACACCCCAACCGGGCCATTCCAGACAACCGTTTTCGCCTTTTTAATTTCCGCAGCGAATTTCTCATAGGTCTGAGGCCCGATATCCACACCCTGCCACTCTTTTGGGATCTCCGTGACTGGCACTACACGGGTGTTGGCTGTAGCGTCAAATTTATCAGCCACCAGGCAATCAGTCGGCAGCTGAAAAACCCCGGGTGTTTTTTCAACGTCCTGTAGAATTTCTTTCGCAGCCTCCAGAGTTTCTTCTTTCAGCAAAGACTTGCCAATCTCCAGTCCCTTTGCCTTAAGAAAAGTATATGCCATTCCGCCGCCGATGAGTAGCACATCAACTTTTTTCAGAAGATTCTTAATAACGCCAATCTTGGTTGATACTTTTGCTCCGCCGAGAATCGCCACGAGAGGCCGGGCTGGCGACTCCAGCGCCTCGCCCAGGTATTTGAGCTCTTTTTCAATCAGAAATCCTGCCGCACTCTGTGACACGAAACGCGTGATTCCTACGGTCGAAGCGTGGGCGTTGTGCGCCGAGCCGAATGCATCATTAACGTACAAATCTGCCAGTGCAGCAAGCTGCTTTGAGAATCCCTCGTCGTTCTTCGTCTCCTCCTCATGAAATCGGAGGTTCTCCAAAAGTATTGCTACCCCGTCTCGGAGTGCAGCTACCATCTTTTCAACCTCAGGCCCTATACAATCTGGCGCCATCTTGACCTCTTGTCCCAGAAGCTCAGACAGACGCTTTGCCACAGGACGCAGCCTGAGCGACTCCTTAATTTGGCCTTTTGGCCGACCCAGGTGTGATGCCAGAATGGCTCTGCCGCCCTGGTCGAGAATATAGCGGATGGTTGGCAATGATGCCCGAATGCGGCTATCGTCAGTTATACAACCCTGCTCATCCAGGGGAACATTAAAATCTACCCGAACAAATACCCTCTTCCCTCTGAGTGTTAATTCAGTGACAGCTCGCTTAGCCATTATGCCATTCTCCTTAAGACAAAATATGCGAATCCCTTTTTCTAGAAATTCAGAGGCGTATTGATTTTCTACCACCCTACTCAAAAATAATCTAGATATTGCACTTCGCGGTGGTAGTCAATAGCTTTTTCCTCAATACTGGACGAGCAGAGCACTGGGACAGATGTTCATGTACGCCACAAAAGTTTGCTTTACATTCGGCATGGTGCTTTGCTAGCGTCTTGCCCGATTGAGCACCAGTGGAGTTAAGTATGAGCAGTTCATCGAGAGTTCGCAATGCTCTTCTCCTGCTTCTTATTCTATTTGCGGCAGGATTTCTTCGCTTTCATAGGCTTGACACGCGCGACCTATGGTACGATGAAGTTTTTACCTATGACGTCTCGCAGGCGTCTCTCCCCCAGTTATTCTATGATCTCTCAAGGGATACCTCTCCCCCACTTTACTTTCTTATGCTCAAAGGCTGGTCAGGCATCTTAGGGAATGTGCTGAACCTGAGAAGCCTATCTATCGTTTGGGCACTGCTTGGGATTTGGGGTGTGTATCTGCTCGGCTCGCAATTGTTTTCTCAAAGAGTGGGCCTATATTCGGCCCTCCTGGTAGCTGTAAATCCATTTCATATATACTATTCACAAGAGCTGCGCATGTACATCACCTATACGGCCTTGCTTGTATTCGCGGCATATTTTCTCATAAAGGCTATGTCAGGACAAATGAGGCGCGGTTGGCTTGTATCTGCGCTCTTAAACGTCCTGGCGCTCTACACACACTATCATGCAATCTTCTTTATTTTTGGTGAGTACCTGTTTGTCTGGTACTTTATGAAGAGAAGAGGCAACACCGTTATCCGAAAAGATTTCTTCACAAGTCTGCTCGTCACCGCAGTGGCCGTGCTCCCATTGTTTCCCCTGGTGATAATACAGGCTGGTAATAGTCTCAGCAAAATCGCGTGGGTCTCTGCACCCTTGTTGAGCGATTTGCCGCGGAGCTTCTTTGTCGCATTTTCGTATTACTTTTACGCAACACAGGAAGCGTGGTGGATGTGGGCGATCTACGGCCTGATGTTTTTAATTCTAATATGCGGAAATTGGGGTGTCTGGCGTGAAAAAGGCACGCGTTCGGCTCTGATATTTCTCCTTTGCACCGCCATTTTCCCCGTGTTTCTCACGTTTATACTCTCATATTCCGCCATTAAATTCTTCCTGGTTTCCCGCTATATTATCGTCTCGCTCATCCCATTCGTCCTTCTGCTCTCCGCACTTCTTGTTAAGTTGCGATTGAGAACACAATGGATTAAGACCACGTTGCTTGTGACAATCGCCATCAACGGTATCGCATTCGCATGCATGCAAAATCTTCAGAATCATAAGCCCCACTGGCGCAAGCTTTCGCGGATTATTGACCTGGAAGTCCGCGCTGAGGATCCGCTCCTTGCCGTAGAGAACTACTGGATGAACGGGTATTTCTATTATTCCACCCGTGACCATCCAATTGTTGAATTTAGCTCTTTTATGGAAAACTCCGCGGAAAGGCCGCAACGCTTTTTCTTACTCCAGTACAATAAAACCAAAACAGAAGATACCGTGTTTCCCCAACTCTTGCTCCCCGTGCTTGATCACTGTTCAACCAGTACAGTTCTGTTTCAGGACGGCTGGTATACGTTCTCCATACATCGAGGCGCAGATTTTGAACAGCTGCGACGATGGTATTCGCTCCGTGAAGATGTGAGCCGCGACGAGCTTGTCGCGCAGGAGTTCTTGGTATTCCTGGGTGCTGAGTCAGCATCACTTGATGGTAACCCGGGGTTCGGCGCCCTACAAATTGATGGAGAACAGTCGCCATACCGCTGGACTGTTGGAGAAGATACTGTGTTCCATTTTCCAGTGAGCCTCGAGCCAGGACTTTACCTCCTTGGGCTCAATGCACGCTTTTTCCATCCTGAAGAGATTACCGACTGCAACTTAGAGATTGAAGTGAATGACTGTTTCTACGAGCGGCGCAAGGCGGTTAATGCGTACACCCCCTTTTACTTCTACGTGCTGTTTCAACGGCCCCAGAATTCCCTCACGGTCTCCTGGCATTCGCCGACATGGATTCCAAAAGCGTACTATCGGAGCGACGACAAGCGCCCCCTCGGTTTTCACTTTCATTGGCTGAGCTATGCGTACGCTGACTTGAAGCCGTTTCGTAAAACAGGATACCTTGCCTTTTACGACATTGGCTCCCCTGCCGACAAGACTTTAGTCAATGAAGGATGGTATTCTGCAGAAACCTATGATGAGACGACGTTCCGCTGGACCTGGCATACTGCTGTGATAACCCTCCCTCTGCTGGAGGAAGCAGCGCAGGTCAAGACGTTAGTCTTGAATTTTATCAGCCGATTTCCCAGTTCTATCCCGTCCCCTATGCTGGAGATCAACATCAACGGAACACCGCTGCCGCCAGTGCTGATTGAAAATGGATGGCTTGAGCGCACAATTCCAGTGCCGCCAGTCTTTCATGCCGGCCCAAACAAAGTGTGCATACGGAGCCCTATCTGGGTGCCTGCAGAGACACTCGACTCAAAGGATTGGCGCGAACTTGGCATTCAGATTAACTGGATCGCCTTACGATAGCCGACTTTACGTTATGTGAGACAGGCGATGCCGTTGGCGAGCTAAAGTTCACTTTCCAACTGGCATCGCATAAAGGACGCCACAAAAAGTTCTATTTGACTTGTCAAATATCTTCATCCTATAAAGTAGTAGCCTTACGTAGATAGAATACTCAGCAAATTTACCGTTTTTCCATTATGAACAAATGAGCAAAAGCGGATGATTCAGATTCAAGGCCTCAAAAAGATTTTCGACCAGCATGCTGTACTGGATGGAATTGATCTGCACGTTGAGAAAGGCGAGACGCGTGTCATCATCGGCGGCAGCGGCGAAGGGAAATCCGTTCTGCTTAAAATGATTATCGGGCTCATGGAGCCTGACGAGGGTACTATTATTCTTCGAGGCATTCATGCGGATTACCACAATCGCCACTCGCTGATGGAGGTGCGCAAGTTCGTTGGCATGTTGTTCCAGAGTTCTGCGCTTTTCGATTCAATGAGCGTGCGCGGAAACGTGGGCTTCGCTCTTGACGAAAACTCCTTGCTCACTCCTTCTCAAATTGACAGCATTGTGCGAGAGAAACTGGCTCTTGTTAATCTCGAAGAGGTTGTAGAAATGACGCCTGCAGAATTAAGTGGGGGTATGAAAAAGCGGGTTAGTCTTGCACGTGCCCTTGCCGCAAATCCGGAAATCATGTTGTACGACGAACCTACAACGGGCCTTGACCCGATCAACGCAGATACTATTAATAATCTTATAATTGACTTGCAGCGCAAACTCTCCGTTACGTCGCTGGTGGTCACTCATGATATTCAGAGTGCCTGTAAGATAGCAGATCGGATTTCGATGCTTCATCGTGGGAAAATCATTGCGACGGGGACTCCGCAAGAAATCCGGCGGTCTTCAGACCCTTATGTTCGTCAGTTCATTAGCGGACAGGCTGAAGCAATAGCGCAGGAGCGAATTTTATGAAATGCCCGCATTGTGCCGTTGATCTTCATAAGATTTCCTCGAAGAACGTTTACGTCTGGGCATGTGCAGAATGTGGGGGCGGCTGGTTTGACGTGAGCGACCTTGAAGAGGTGATTATTAAGAAATATCCTCTGTCGCATCTTCCCACCCCGGCGCAGGGGCAGATGCCTAAGACAGGACTTGCATCCCGGCTCATATGTCCCATTTGCCAGGGATCAGTAGGGCTGATTAGCATCAAATCTTTAGCTGGCGGCAGTATTGCCACAGAAGCCTGTACGGTGTGCCACGGTCGCTGGCTAAACGGGGAAACCATGAGCCGGCTGAAAGAACGTAACCAGCCAACGGGCCTTGCAACATTTCTCAAACGACTCTTTGCACCGTCACCTCGAGGGCGAGGTCCCAGCGATGCTGAGTAATTGCGGCTGAGAGACATGCTTAAAAAACTCATACCCAGCGTTTCGCTGAAAAGGAAAAAGCCGTGAGAAAAAGAACTGAGATTATCATTGGTTTATTCAGCGTTATTGCATTCCTTATACTCATTATCTTTACTGTCAACATCCAACAGTTCAACATCTTTACGCCAAAGTATGAACTGCAGGTATACTTCAAGCAAATTAGAGGCCTTGAAGTTGGTGCTCCAGTGCATGTTTATGGTGCGGCAGCCGGCCAGGTGGCAAGCATCGGCTATGTTAAGGGTGATTATCCAGTCAAGGTCGTCTTGAGGATCAGAAAAGGAGTGAAGATTTTCAGCAATGCGGTGATTCGTGTGTCCATTGCAGGCTTGATTGGTGAAACGCGTATTGACATTGATGCTGGTACTTCTGATAACCGCCTTCTAGACGACGGCGACATCGTTTTTGGAGCTGAGACGGTAGACATGTATCAGGTTCTTAGTCTTGCACCAACCATAATCGAGGACGTGGCCGCAACAATTCAGGCTGTTAAAACCTTTGTAACGGATGAGGAAAACCGAGAGGCCTTTTCCGGGACGCTCGTCTCACTTGATTCCATTACGAGCCGCCTGGACCGCATGCTAGGTGCAGCGTCGGAGGATATCAGTGAAACTGCGCAAAACCTTAGAGAAGCTACGGAAAGCCTGAACGAGATCATCAGACGTGTAGATAGCATGATCATTGATACCAGTGCTGACTTCCAGGAAAGCCGTTCTCTTATAAAGTCAACACTTGCGGATATTAATAGCCAGAGTGAAACCGTTACTGCCAAGATTAAGGAAATTCTTTCCAAGGTTGACGTAACAGCTGATGACCTGCACACGATTATCAGTGAAAACAAGAATCAGCTGGCACAACTAAGCGAAAACCTGAATACAGGCACAGCGCAGCTGAACACCATCCTTGAAAAGATAGACCGCGGCCAAGGCACGGTCAGCCTGCTGATCAATGATCCTACACCCTTTTATGACCTACGCGATACTCTGAAAGCGATTAAGACGCTGCTCCTGGGCAAAGAGGAACAGGTTTTTGATACCGCAATACCGTATGAAAGTAAACCATAAGACACCGTCTTGCTATGTCTTTTAGCTTGCGCGCCAATGTCCCTTCTGTTTCCATTCTTCAAACGCTCCAGATAGCTTTGCACCGCATCAAATAAACAGAGAAAATGGCCAATGCCTGAGACTACGCTCTGGAGGTATACATTGTCTGGGAAGCCTAGCATCGTGCTTTTCCTTGCGTTTCTCGGCCTTTACCTGCTGACAATGGGAGGTCACCTCTACTCACCAGACGAAGAACTGATGTTCCGCACCACACAGTCCCTGGCGCTTCGCGGTAGCCTGGCCGTGGAGCCACTGGCAGGGTTCGCCACAAAGCGTGGCATTGACGGGCGGGAATACGCGCAATACGGTATCGGCCAACCAGTACTTAGCATTCCTTTATACTATTTTGGCACGTTGCTCACGAAAATCGTACCTTCACCAGGCGTCCAGCGCTTTCAGTGGGACACAATGCAGTATCACGACCGCTCGCCAGATGCAATACTACTGCGTTTCGGCGTTTCTTTGTTTAACCAGCTCATCATGGCACTCTTGGTCGTCGTGGTGTACGCATTCTGTTGTTACCTAACGCGCGACAGAGTAGCGTCTCTCCTGACCGCCATTCTGTTTGGCTGCGGCACCATGGCTTGGGTACATTCAAAAACCTACTTTAGCGAGCCGCTGGCCGCACTCTGCACCTTATCTGCCTTCTTCTTGCTGTATAAAGGATTACGTGAGAACCGGCCAGCGTTGTTGCTAGTCGCAGGAACACTAGCCGGATACGGTGTGATGACTCGATTGGATACTCTTCTTGCGATTCCTGGATTCTTGCTGCTTATTCTCCTTGAGAATTGGACCACTTTTAGAAAGCACATCGGAGCACAGGCAGCCAGACCTCTTAAGTTTATCCGGGCGCAATACGCTACAGGAGATTCTTTACGCGCCTATAGCTTCTTTCTGCCCATTGTTGTTATTCTACTGCTGATTGTTATGCTGAATAAAATGCGGTTCGGATATTTCCTGGCTACTGGCTATGAAGATCAAGCCGAAGGTTTGCGCTTTTCGACACCACTCCTGGCCGGGCTGTATGGATATCTCTTTAGCGTTGGCAAAGGGATCTTTTTCTTCTCCCCGACTCTTGTGCTGTTCTTCTTTGCCATTAAGAAATTCACGCACGAGTTTCGCAATGCCGCAATTGCCCTCCTTACGATTATCCTTGTCTTCCTTCTTGTCCATGCAACCTGGCAAAACTGGACTGGCGGATGGTGCTGGGGACCTCGGCACATCTTTCTGGTTCATGCGTTTGTAGGGGTGCCTATTATTGCGCTTCTGACCACCCCACGTAGCCCTGCGGTGCGCATTGCTTATTTAGTGCTCCTCCTGTTAGGCATTGCAGTGCAGATTTACGGCGCGAGCCAGAACTTTATAGACTATTATATTGAGTTTTATCGCACACCTCAAGAACCGCCCAATTGCTATGCGCTATATTCCACGGACGATAGTATGGTGCTTGATCAGAATTACGTGCTTCTTGCCCGCAGCAATGAAAGTCAGTCACCACAACAGATTCCGCTCTGGGCCCTGATTGCTCCGCTCAACGATTCCATCTACGTTCCACAGAACTCCCAGTGGAGCGCCTATGCCATGATGCTTCGCCAGGGCAAACACGATTTCTTCTGGGTCCATTTTTTGTTCCCGAAAGCAGAAATGCCAAAATAGAGATATGTAGAGATATGCGTACGTCGCGCTTTGTCTACGGTGTACGCAGTAGATAGAATGCCCTAACACGGACTCGCCGCAATGTCCTCAAGTAAGCAGATCGTTACGCTCGAAGGAACGCTTGAGCGAATTGTTTATTCTAATGAGGCCACTCACTACACAGTGGCGCAGTTCCGCGAAGAAGGACAGTCCGGGGTAATGACCATCGTCGGCAATCTCGTGGGTGTGAATCCGGGCGAATCGCTTCGCATAACAGGCCAATGGACCCACGACCGCAAATATGGCCGACAATTTCTGGTTGATTCCTATACGCCTAAATTCCCAATTTCTGTTGCTGGTATCGAAAAATATCTTGGATGCGGGCTAATCAAGGGCATCGGTGAAGTTTTTGCCAGCCGCATTGTCAAGCGCTTCGGCGAAGAATCGCTTCGAATCATTGATACTGAACCCGAGCGCCTGGTCGAGGTCGACGGCATTGGTCGCAAGCGTATCGCATGCATCGTTGACGCATGGCAAAAGCAGAAAAGCATCCACAATGTTATGCTCTTTTTACAGGAGCACTGCGTCTCGCTTGGCTACGCTATGAAAATCTACAGACAGTATGGCCAGCAGGCAATCCGAGTGCTACAGAGCAATCCCTACCAGCTGGCCCTTGACATTCAAGGCATCGGATTTAAAACCGCTGATTCCATCGCTCAGCGGCTGGGCATTGCAGAAGACTCTCCACTTCGGGCACAGGCCGGCATTTTGCATATCATGAATGAATTTGTCGAATCTGGCCATACCTTTTGCCCCTTTGAGCTGCTGGTTGAAAAGGCCGAAAAGATGCTAGCCATTGACAAGCAACTGGCCACGGAGGCCATAGAGGTGTTGCGTCGCGCGGACCGGATTGTCGTCGAGCAATTGCCCGACCAGACAAGAGCAGTTTTCCCAAAAGCCCTTTACGTATGCGAAAGAGGCATCGTAGGCTTCCTGGGCCAGCTGGTTGAAACAGCCAAGCCGTACTCCCTAAATAATATCAACACAGAAATTGAGAAGTTTCAGCACGAGTACAAATTTACGCTTGCTGATGCGCAACGGGATGCCGTTCGCTGTGCGCTTGCAGGTGGAGTGATGGTTATTACTGGTGGACCAGGCACAGGCAAAACTACGATTGTGCGTGCTATAATTAAGATACTCGGCAAGCATGGCGTGCATATTCAACTTTGTGCACCAACAGGCCGCGCTGCAAAGCGCCTGTCGGAAGTAACCGGCATGCCCGCAACGACCATCCATCGCCTGCTGCACTATAAGCCCCGGGAAGGCCAATTCCTTTTTAACGAAACGAATCCCTTGAAAGCCGATCTTATCATTGTGGATGAATCCTCAATGATGGATGTTCCGTTGACATTCTACCTCCTCAGAGCTATCCCTTCCACTGCATCCGTGATTTTTTTGGGCGACGTCGACCAGCTCCCCTCTGTCGGCCCGGGGAATGTCCTGGCTGATTTCATTGTGTCAGGCATTCTTCCCGTTGTTACTCTTGACAAAGTCTTTCGACAGGCCCGGCGAAGTTTGATTATTGCAAACGCTCACCGCATCAACAAAGGCGAGTTTCCCATTCTACCCTCAGCCAGGAAATTGCCACTGCCAGATTTCTTCTTTATCCCAAAGCCCCGCCCAGAAGAAGCCCTGGAAACCATCAAGTCACTTGTGCTAGAGCGGATTCCTCAGCGGTTTGGCTTTCATCCTGTTAATGAGATCCAGGTCATTACGCCGATGTATAAAGGCCTGCTCGGGGCAAACAATCTCAACCACGAACTCCAGGCACTGCTTAATCCCGATCCAAATGTCCTACAGCGTGGGGGTATGGCACTTAAAGTGGGCGACAAGGTGATGCAACTCAAGAACAACTACCAGAAGGATGTGTTTAACGGCGACATTGGTGTCATCACCGCCATTGACCGCGAGTTCCACACCGTCAAGGTCCTGTATGAAGCTCGCACCGTCGAATATACTTATGATGAGCTCGACGAGATCTGTCTTGCTTACGCTATTTCTGTTCATAAATCCCAGGGAAGCGAATATAAGGCCGTGGTCATTCCTATTCATCCGCAACATTACATCCTGCTTCAGCGGAATTTGCTCTATACGGCAATCACACGCGGCAAAAAACTTGTCTGCTTGGTAGGAACCAAACAGGCCCTGGCCATTGCTATTAGAAACAATAAAATTCAGATGCGCTTCTCCGGTTTGCACCAGTGGCTTCAGCGAGATCTGAAACCTTTGCCAGGCGCAGCACCCCAAGTCTAATGGTAAAGCCTTCTGGAAACAGAAGGCTCAGGCCCACCTGTGTAAAATTCCAGTTGCAAACAGTCATGAGGTGTGCTTAGTAATTTAATTTAAATTCATTAGAGTGGTAGACTCAGAAAATCAGAGGTACCGCTATGAAACGTGCGCTTATCACCGGAATCACAGGCCAGGACGGGTCATATCTGGCGGAATTCCTTCTGTCCAAGGACTATAAAGTCTTCGGGATGAACCGCCGAACAAGCACAGCCAATTTTCAACGCATCAATCACGTGATGGATGAAATTGAGCTGGTCTCGGGGGATTTGCTGGATCAGAACTCACTGGCGAATATTCTAACCGAAACACAGCCCGACGAGGTATACAACCTGGCGGCCCAATCGTTCGTGCCCACGTCGTGGAAACAGCCACTGCTCACTGGAGAAATTACGGCTCTCGGGGTTGCCCGGATTCTGGAAGCCATACGCATCACAAATACCAAGATTCGTTTCTACCAAGCTTCCTCAAGCGAGATGTTTGGCAAGGCCCAGGCTGTGCCGCAGAACGAAAAAACACCGTTCTATCCGCGAAGTCCCTATGGGGTGTCCAAACTCTATGGGCACTGGATTACTATTAATTATCGAGAAAGCCACGACCTGTTTGCCTGCTCAGGCATTCTCTTTAACCACGAGTCCCCACGCCGTGGATTGGAATTCGTGACACGAAAAGTCTCGGATTCCGTAGCGCGCATTAAGACCGGAAAAGCGACTGAACTGAAAATCGGCAACCTCGATGCTAAACGCGATTGGGGCTACGCTGCAGATTATGTCGAAGCAATGTGGCTAATGTTGCAGCAGGATAAACCCAAGGACTATGTGATTTCAACCGGTAAAGTGCACTCTGTGCGCGACCTCGTCAAGACTGCCTTTGGATACGTTGGTCTTGATTGGCAGCAATACGTGAAAGTCGATCCTCGCTATGTGCGGCCAGCAGAAGTTGACCTCCTGGTTGGTGATGCATCTAAAGCGCGGAAAGAACTTGGCTGGCAGCCAAAGGTAACCTTCCAGGAACTGGTCAAGATGATGGTTGATGCAGATCTGGCCTGCCACGCCCAAGACTAGATATTTTCGTAGCGGAACACACTGGTCAGGCATATTCGCGGTGCCAGTTGACAACTAGTCTTTATAGGCAGTTAGAATCTGCCATGTCTAGGACTCTTGCATTGCTGGAAAATCTTCATGTGTTTCGCGGTCTTACAAAACGCGAAATTGCCGCGATTGCAAAAATCTCGGTTCCCGTCTCCTACAACGCTGGTAAAACAGTTTTCGTGGAGACCTCAAAAGGTAATGACCTCTACGTGATTTTGAGCGGCAAGGTTAAGATTCAGCTTGAGTCTATAGTGCCGCATTGTGACATCTCGCTCTCAATTCTTGAGACCGGCCAGATATTTGGGGAGCTTGCATTAATTGACGCGGGGCCGCGCTCTGCAACGGTCGTGTGCCTTGAGGACACTCAAATCCTTGTCTTTAATGGAAAGAAACTCCATGCTCTATTCGAGAAGAACCATCATATCGGCTATGTTGTGATGTTTAACCTTGCCAGGACTATTTGTGATCGCATCCGGAAGACGAACAAACGGCTATTCAGTTCCCTTAGGATTAGGCTCTTTACACCCTAGCAGAAACTCAGGCGCACTGCATGGTCTGATCACCTTGATCTGGTGCTTCTGTCTAAAACCATAAATCGTTACAGCACCAATAAAGATTTATGACATACTTTCACTATCGCCAATCCACCCTTTACTGTGAGAAGGTCAACATCCAGCGGCTTACCAGGGCCGTTCCAACCCCGTTTTATCTGTACAGTTACAATTCTCTCGCCTCAAGCTATAAGGCGGTAAGCACAGCTTTCGCACCCGTAGATCCCCTTATTGCCTATTCCATGAAGGCAAATTTCAGCTGGGCCATTTGCCAGACCCTGGCCCGTCTCGGCTGCGGCTTTGACATTGTATCCGGAGGTGAACTGCGACAGGCACTGCGCACTGGTGTGCGGCCAGAGAAGATTATATTCGCTGGTGTGGGGAAAACGCCAGAAGAGATCGAACACGCCATTAAAGCAGGCATCCTCATGTTCAATATCGAGTCCTTGCCCGAGGCGTACGTCATTGATGAAGTTGCGAAAATTCTGGGCAAAAAGGCGCGCGCTGCAATCCGGGTGAATCCTGATATTGATCCTGATACGCATAAGTATATTACCACAGGCACCAAGGAAGATAAATTTGGCGTGAATTTTGCCTCAGCGTTTGACGTAATACGTGAAATCCGTGCTTTGCCCCATATTGAGTTCATGGGTCTACACTCACATATTGGAAGTCAGCTTCTAAATACAGACTCCTATGTTGAGGCGCTGAAGCGATTGCAAGTGCTGATCAGAAAATTGGATCGGTCGGGCATCCGCATTCGGACGCTCAATCTTGGTGGAGGCTTTGGCATTGCTTATGAGGAGGATCAGAAGGCATTTGACATTGCGGAACTTGCCCGCAAAATTATCGCCACCGTTCAGTCTCTGGGATGCCAGTTGATCCTCGAACCTGGGCGATTTCTGGTTGGGCCGGCTGGTGTGCTGGTAACCAAAGTGCTGTACGTAAAGAGGTGGGCGAATAAAACATTTGTGATTGTGGACGCAGGGATGAATGATCTAATCCGTCCAAGTCTATACGCCGCATATCACCGAATTATCCCGGTCAAAGATCATCAGCGGCAGATAGAGGAGAATGTTGATATTGTTGGCCCGGTATGCGAATCAGCAGACTTCCTGGGGCTCTCACGTCGTTTCCCAGCCGTTGAGCCTGGCGAATACTTGGCGGTTTGTGATGCCGGGGCGTATGGCTACGTGATGGCTTCAAATTATAATTTTCGTCCGCGTTGCGCAGAGGTTATGGTTCGTAATTCCCGGCACTATGTGATTCGTGACCGTGAGCAGTTGCGCGAGATCAGCAAGCATGAGAAGCTACCATCATTCTTAAAAAAAGGTCAAAAGAAACGCTGAGAAGTGGACGGCATGCAGCTATCCACAAGCATCATTTGTTCTTTATATTCTATATCCCTGACATGAACCAGACGTATTCCTATAGCGAGGAGCTCATTGCCGAAAGCAAGCACTGTCACAGCGGGGCACGCCCCACGCACGACTGGTCACACACATGGCGCGTGGCAAGGCTGTGCCAGCTGATAGGCGACAAGGAGGACGCTGACCTCGAAGTGCTGTTTGCCGCCGCCCTGTTGCATGACATTGCGCGTGACGAAGCCGACAAACGCGGCGTCTGCCACGCGGCACTTAGCGCGCAGAAGGCAAAGCCCCTGCTTCACCGCTGCGGATTCCCGCCTGCAAAGATTGATGCTGTGATTCACTGTATTGAAACACATCGTTTTAGATCTAATGCACCGACTCGGACACTTGAAGCACAGGTGCTCTTTGATGCCGATAAGCTCGATGCCCTTGGAGCGATTGGAGTCTGTAGGGCCTATGCTTTTGCTGGTGAGAACGGGCAGCAACTTTACTCGTCGCTGCCCCAAGCATTGCTCTTGACAAGAACTACTGACCATGCCGATTATTCTCCAGTAGTAGAGTTTGCCGTTAAATTGAGCCGTCTGAAAGCGGCTATGCAGACCAGAACCGGCAAGGAATTCGCAGAAGACCGCCATAACTTCATGCAGGCATTTTTTCTGCACTTGCAAGAAGAGGTCGAAGGCTTGCGATAAAACGGAGGCTCGCAGAAAACCGAAACAGACATCCCAGGACGTATCTCAAAATGCAGCAGCCAGTTTATCTGAATAATCAGAATGAGCTTGTTGTGGCCACGCTCCACCTCCCCGACTCTTCTCCATCTCCGTTTCCTGCAGTACTGTTCTGCCACGGGTTCAGCGGCCATCGGATTGAAACACGGCGCCTCTTTGTTCGCTTCTCCCGTTGCCTGGCCGACCACGGTATCGCTAGCCTGCGCTTTGACTACAGAGGATGCGGAGAGAGCGATCGCGAGTTTCAGGAAGTTACAGTATATGACCACATCAGCGATGGGCATGAGGCCCTTCGCGCGCTGACCCATGATGCGCGTATCAATGCGCAAGGAATCGGAATTCTCGGCTTCAGCTTAGGCGGCTGTGTAGCAGCATATCTCAGCGCAGAGCACGCAGGCATTAAGGCCGTCGCGCTCTGGTCTCCAGTAGCAGAGCCCCTGGAGACATTTCGGCGCAGTGTGGATCACTTTCCTGATCTTGCTGAGTATAGTGATGAGGCTTATCTGGAACACAATGGCATCCCAGTTGGAATTCGTTTTCTCAAAGGGCTCAACAGACTCAGGCCCGTGGATAAGCTCGCGGCAACTCATATTCCCGTGCTCCTTTGTCATGGCACTGCAGATGAGATGGTATTGCCCGAATCCACAGAACGCTTATATACGGCGCTTGCTCAGCACGAGCGCGAGATTGAAAAACTCTATCTGCCCGACGCAGGTCATAACTTCACGTCGCTTACAAAGGATCATCAGCTCTTTGAAAAAACTGCTCAGTGGTTTTTAAAACATTTACGTGCCGGGCACGATAGTCATCTCAATCATCAGGTTTAACAGTGGCACAATACATCAGTCAGACCATCTTTTTCGCGAAAGGAATCAACAATGTCTTTTTTACGAAAGTTATTTCAGAGACCCAAGTTAAATCATGGACGAAAAGACCTACGGGTCGAGCTGAACGCTCCGGTGTCGTTGGAGATTGGCGACAACTATAAGACGGAGCGTGCGCTGCTGAGAAATCTCTCGCTCAGCGGAGCGCGGTTCGAACTCAGTATGCAAGGGCCAATTCCCAAATTGGACTTTTTCTATTCACTCCCCTGCTCGTTTAGTCTGCCCAAAAACCAGGGGCAATTCAGCTGCACCATAGATGTGTCGCGGATTTATACTACGAACGAACAAGAGCATCCCGTCTACGGAATTGCAGTTAAATTTATCAACTTGGATAAGGAACAACATCTACGACTGGAGAAGTACATTCAAGAAGGGGCCGCACAATGATACTGAACTCGCTGAAGCTGTTCATAGCGTTTTTTAAGGTTGGGTTGTTTGGCTGGGCGGGCGGTACCGCACTAATTCCTCTGATTGAATATGAATGCATGACCAATAATGCCTGGATGACGCGTGATCAATTTGCCGAATTGATCGCGCTGGCGAGTTCCGTTCCCGGGGTTTTCGCGGTCAAGCTCGCCGGCTACATCGGCTATCGCATCTCAGGCATTCTGGGCCTCCTGGCCAGTATGATCGGAATCATTCTTCCAGGTCTTATTCTCCTGTTTCTGGCATATGCAATTTTCCTGAAATACCAGGAAGTACTGGTGGTTAAGAAAATTATCCTCGGCATCAAGTATGGCGCTGCTGGCTTTATTGCTTATTCGATCTTCAAGGTAATTCCCTACGACTATCCGGATAAGCGCACCCTCGTGCTCGGCCTATTTCTCACAGCCACCGTTTGCATTGCTTTACGCTACAAACTGAACCCCATTATCGCGATTATCTCTTCTGGCCTGTTTGGATTACTCCTATTCTGACCCAATTGCGGGCACCTTTGGCCCAGCCAACGATCAGGTGGCAGTGCGCATGAAAATTCTTGTTGATGCTGATGCCTGCCCGGTAATCCCTGAAATTATTGATGTCGCACGCGAATTTACCATCCCGGTGACGCTCGTTTCTAACTATTGCCATGACATGGAAAAGTATGAGGGTGTCGCTAGTGTTGTGACCGTAGATAAAGAGGCCGATGCGGTAGACCTTGCTGTGGCTAATCTTACGGTGAGCGGTGACATTGTGGTCACACAGGATTACGGACTGGCAGCTCTTGCACTGGGCAAAGGAGCGAACGCTATCTCGCCGAGAGGACGCATCTTCAGCGAGCATAATATTGAGTACCTTTTGCACAAACGCCACATCTCACGAGAACAACGTAAGCGCGGGATCCGTACGCACGGTCCGAAGCAGATGACCGTTGAAGATCGTAGAAAATTCATCCGTAACCTTCGCTCATTGATTCAAGTGACACCGTAATCTTTTGGCTTTCCCCGTTACAAGGATTCTTCGATACTCTAATGGCTGATATACAGAAGCACTGTAAGGCGAACGCTACCCGTCATAACGTACCTGGTCCAACGTCGGAAAGGAACGTTGGCATGACTCCTGGCAAATGCTCTCCGGATTCTGAAAACTTTCTGACTTGCCAAACAGGGAGCGCCGCAACTACTCCGTTTACAAAAAAGGCTGGCTGGGCCTTCTGGCTGTTGGCTGCATTCTTTGCCATTGCCTTAAGCATTCGCATCAACAGCCGCGTCTTCTTCTCGGACGAAATTGCCACACTCTATGTTGCGAAGGGATCCTTCGCGCATACAATCCACGCAGTTGCGCATGACGTCCATCCCCCACTTTATTTTATGACTGCCCATGTCTTCGCTCATTTATTCCCCCCTGAGTGGCTGCGCGCGCTGTCAGCACTGTACGCTTTTCTTGCCTTCCTCGTGCTCTGGCGCCTTGCTACAATGCTTCTTCCACATCGTTCCACTCACTTTCCATATCTCATCCTCTTTGCCAGCTCGCCGTTTATCATTTTTGTAAGCCGGATGGCTCGCTATTACTCTATGACACTGCTGTTGGCAGTTGCTTCGACATACTGTCTGTTAGCCTACATGCGCGATCAAAAACGTGTATGGTGCATCTTGTATTTTCTTGCTCTCCTTGCGCTCATATACACGAACTATCTGGCCGTAGTTATCATTCTGGCCCACATCGTCTATATCTTTTCGGAAAAAGCTAATCTGTCGAAATCAGCAAAGCGCGCCCTTGCCATCGCATTTCTGCTCGCCGGTGTCTGTTACATACCCTGGGTGGTTGTTTTGGTTCAACAATATCAGGCTGCAATTGCTTCAGATGGTTACCAGTTCTCATTCGTTCAAGGAATAAAGAAGGGACTTCTTAATAGTATCTACGTTTTGTATTGTTTTGCCTTGGGTGATTCAATTGCGCCATGGAATGTGCTGCGAACGCTGCTATTTCTGCTTCCATGGATCACGGCTTGCAGCATAGGTGTGTGGGGATACAAACGCTGGCCTCTTCTGAAGCGGTGCCCTGGACTCCTCTTTTTTGTTCTTCCGCTTGGGGCGGCAATTCTGCTGCTCTTCATAGCATTTCAGCAAATAAACTTGATTTTTGTACCAATGCGTCTTGCCTTCCTCAGTCCCTTTTTCCTTTTACTCGCAGCAGAAGGGTTTTCCCGGGCAAGCAAAACACAGCGTACAGCACTTCTCGCTGCCCTCCTCCTCGTAAATAGCTTCTCCCTGTTTAACTATTATACGAATCGGGAGACGACAAACTGGGCATATAACACCCCGGTGCACGATATATTGGAAATGATTGATCGCCTTCATACTCCAGATACTCTGACGATTGTGGACAACCATAATTTTAACCGTGAATTCGAATACTACAGCCCGGCCGGCATAGTGCAGGGATTGAAAGAGCAGAATCTTTCGGCCATAGAGCTAAATGAGCTTTTCAAGCCGTTTCCGCGTGTTCTGTTCCTCTACGCGACGCATGATGTTTCGCCTGATAAAAGAGTTGCATCCATGCTTGCGTTTTTGCAAAAGTACTACAAACAGATGCTCAGGATAGGATATATTGAGGAAGACGCCCAAATTCGGCGCATAAAGAAACTGATTGTCGGACGCGATGTTAAGCCGTTCAAAATCCATCTTGACCTGTTTGAACGAGATGAATTGGCTTCAATTCTAAACTAATGCACAGGTGCGCTAAGCGTAAGGTCTTGATTCATGGCTGGTTGTCCTAAGCACAGCGTTGCCCACACGAAATGGTTAAGCAAGCGACAATCTCGCAATTGCCTTGAGGAGTAAATCTCGCATGAACATTTTTCTGCTTGACCAATATATCAAAGATTACCTTGCGAACGTACTTCTTCCGCGTGAGGAGGTAGACTTTGCTCAGTGCAAGGTGTGCATACCGCTTTTTGGTTTAAAGTCGTTCGTTCGACTCGTTGAATTTCCTGATGGCCGGGGAATTGTGCTGCGCCTGTTTCCTCGGCGTCAGCGCTCCCTGGCTCACAAGCTCTACCTCGCGGATGACCTGCTGGAGAAGCACAACATTGCCGCTCCACGCATCATTGATTACGAACCCTCATTCTCCCGCGCGCACCTTGCCGTTGTTGCTGAGGAGTATATCGCAGGAGACCACGTCAACCGAATATCGCTTACGGATGATATGATTCAGCGGATTGCTCAGCTCGTCGCAGCACTCCATCGAATCAAATCACCCGCATGGGGCGACATCGAGAAGCCCGGGCGCGGCCCCTTTGCCCAGGCCCTGATGCGAAGGGTCGCTCGCCGCTTACGCGGGATTCGCAAACACTCATTGGCGACTCTCGATAGACGATATCTCAGATCCGTGCGAAAATGGTTTTTACGCTGGCAATCAGCGTTCGCCTATTTCCCACTGTACGATCTTAGTCACGACAAGCTGCATCAGGGAAACCTGATTTTCTCGGCTGATAGACAAAACGTATTTCTTCTCGATTTCGCTACTTTACAATACGGTTACAAGGCCAAGGATCTGGCCCAGCTGTATGCCGAAATCCTTAGCGATGATCGTTCTCTTATTCAGAAGTTTGAGCACTACTATTTCGCCTCTCTTAAAGAACATGAACTCGCCGAGCTCCGAGAGCTCTATCCCTTTTTTCACGCTTACTACCACCTGAGTCAATGCGCCATCAACTTGAAGCGCGATTATAACAGAAAATTCAAGGGTCTTAGTTTCAAGAGATCTTTCTACAACGAGTTCCTCTTTCACTGGCAAGAACTGCAAGATATCATTGGCAAGAAAGCGCCAAATAGCACGCCACACCGCACAGCCCCTACTGGATAAGCATTGCCAATGAGAAAGCGCCCTCTGTCTGGAAGGGCGCCCATGGACATTGGCCGCATGCGTTGACCAGCAAAAAGTCAAAAAATCAATTACAGCCGCTTGCAGCCGGACAATTACTTTGTCTTACAAACTGTCTTTATTTACTTGCCGCTAACAGGTACCTGGAAAGCCTCCTTTACCTTTGCTTCCAGCTTTTTCAGCATTTCTGGATTATCTTGCAAAAACTGCCGGGTGTTCTCACGTCCCTGGCCAAGCCGTTCACCATCGAACGAGAACCACGCGCCACTCTTGTCAATAATCTTTTTTGACGCTGCCAGGTCAATCAAATCTCCCACGCGACAGATGCCTTTGCCGTAAATAATATCAAACTCGGCTTCGCGAAAGGGTGGCGCAACTTTGTTCTTCACTACCCGTACCCGTATGCGGTTACCTATGTTCTCCCCCCGTTCTTTAATTGAACCGATGCGGCGGATGTCAATGCGCACGGAGGCGTAAAATTTCAATGCACGCCCCCCTGGCGTCGTTTCGCTACTGCCAAACATCACACCGATCTTGTCACGAATCTGATTGATAAACACGACGCAAGTTTTGGACTTGCTGATGGCAGCAGCGAGTTTGCGCAGCGCCTGGGACATCAGCCGCGCCTGGAGACCAATAAAACTGTCTCCCATTTCCCCTTCGATCTCCGCTCGCGGCACCAGGGCTGCCACGGAATCAATTACTATAACATCCACGGCATTGCTGCGCACAAGTGTTTCCCCGATTTCCAGCGCCTGTTCACCTGTATCAGGCTGTGAAATCAGCAACTCGTCAAGATTGACACCAAGTTTTTTGGTATACGCTGGATCCATCGCGTGCTCGGCATCTATGTACGCTGCTATACCACCCTTCTTTTGTGCCTCTGCAACAATGTGAAGGGCCAGTGTGGTCTTTCCTGAGGCATCTGGCCCGAAAATCTCTATGACTCGGCCACGTGGAACACCCCAAACACCAAGGGCATAATCCAGTGATAGCGCCCCCGTAGAAATCACTGCAATCCCTTCCATGATTGACTGTTCGCTAAATTTCATGATCGTCCCTTTACCGAAATTCCGCTCTATCTGGGTCAGGGCAAGATCCAGCGCTTTCGTCTTGTTATTACTTGTATCTTTTGCCAATTGAATCCCTCCTTTTGCATAATCTTTCGGGATTGATAGAGTATCGCAATTCGTTCTTGTGTCCTGTTTTGATTGAAGAATGCCACAGAGAGACTATTTTATATTGAATCTAAACCCAATAATGGATAATCCCTGCGGTCAGACGTAGGGGCGGGGTTACGCCGCCCATGGGCGGCCCGCCGAGGCGGCTCGCCCCTACAGCATTTTGGCCAGGCAAAAGTATTAGGAAGAGCGCTAAATATAACAGCCCTACAAAAAACAAACAGAACACAATAAATCAGATTAGGACACCACTCAACTCGTTGGCCTCTCCGTATCCGTCTTCGTCTTGCACAGCGCGGCTTTTCAGAACCCGTGGATACCAAGAAAGTGGCTGCCAGTTACTCCTGGAGAGCTTTCTCGATATCCTCGATCAGTTTTTCCAGTTTCTTTTCAACTGTTTTGCCTGGCTGCTTAGAGCCGCCGGGGTGCTTCTGCTGGAGATAAGATAATTCATAGGCAAAGTGAAACGCGGCCATGATGGCTACTCGATGAATCGCAACACTGCTGCTTTGCGACAATTGCCCCATTTTTTCCGAAACCAGATCAGCCACCCGAAGTAAGGTGGCCTTTTCCTTTGGGTCTGCGTGCAAATTGAATTCTTGACCGTGAATAGTCACTTTTACGCGATCAGGTTTGCTCATTTTTTGTCATCCACTTCGAAAGAAGAAATTTCCTGCTCTATAGAAGAAATCCGGGAAATGATCTCCGTCAGCCGATCTCTTATCTCACTCTCCTTGGCGGTCCATGACTTCGCGTCCTTCTCCAGATGCTTCAGCTGGTCCTTCAAAGCCAGGTTTTCCTTTTCCTTCTCCGCGTGAGCTCTTAACTGTGCGTGTAGCTTTTCGTTTTCAGCCTTTAGCTTAACGAGCTGGCGTTGCGCTTCATTAAATTTACTGATGAGACGTGCAATCTTCTCTTCAAGTGCCTCAAGATTCTCCAACATCCCGTCCTGACCCGCCTTTGTCTGGGAATGTTACACAACCTTAACTTCTGAAAGCATGTACATTACGCCCTGATTAAACTTGTCACGGCAAAGGCAGCAATTCCTTCCTGTCGGCCTGAAAATCCCATGCCCTCTGTCGTGGTGGCCTTCACGTTTACTCCACCCAGAGGCCGAACACAGTCGCGAATCGTGCGCTCCATAGCTGGAATATGCTCACTCAGCCTGGGTTCCTCCGCTACAATCGTAGCGTCAATATTCTGCACTCGATAGCCGCGTTCCTGCATCATGCCGCATACCTGCTCCAACAGAAGAAGACTCGAGATAGCCCTGAACCGCTCATCCGTGTCTGGAAAGTGCTGCCCAATATCGCCCAGACCCAACGCTCCCAGAATCGCATCGCTGATTGCATGCAGCAGAACGTCGGCATCTGAATGTCCAAGTAGCCCTTTGTCAAACGGAATTTCAACACCGCCCAACACCAGCCTGCGGCCCGGTACTAGACGGTGGGCATCAATCCCTTGTCCGATCCGGATATCCTGCACTGGAGCCCTCATGGCGACGCCGCAGAATCTCTTCAGCTCGCAGCATATCCTGCGGCTCAGTGATCTTCATGTTATCGCAAGACCCGCGGATGATCTTGACCGGGCATGCGGTGGCTTCAAATGCCGCCGCATCGTCAGTAATTGTCTTCTCCTCGGCCATGATGCGCTGATAGGCGTCCATGATCAGGGCGTATTGAAACACCTGGGGCGTTTGCGCCCGCCAGACTGCCTGCCGGTCAAGCGTGCAGACGACAAATTCTTCCTCGTCACATTCCTTAAGTGTGTCAATAACAGGAATCGCCAGAATTGCTGCTCCATATTCCCTGGCTGCTTCAATTGCCTCAATTACGGCATCGCCCGGAGGAAATGGCCGCACCGCATCGTGGATTACCACAATTTCTATACCCGTCCGCACAGCCTGTAGTCCAGCATAAACTGAGTCCTGCCGTCGCGCACCGCCAGGCACAATGCGAATAGGATTTCTTAATGTCTGATCCGCTATCTGAGACTTGAGCGTCTTGCAGAACCGCGGCTCGCATACCACGATAGTGCTCTCGATACATTCGACTTCATCAAGCGCCGTGATTGCGTGCCAGATAATTGGCTTTCCGCCCAGGAGCAAAAATTGCTTCGGCGCATCCGACTTAAATCGCGTTCCCAGCCCGCCAGCCACAATTACTGCTGCTACCGACACCCTGCTATCCCTCGCACATACCTGCTCTGCACTTCGCAACGCTACGCCAGAACCGTCTCAGTACTCCTGATTTTTGCAAATACCATCCGCCCTGCTGAGGTCTGCAAAACGCTTGTTACCACAACATTAATACTGTTGCCGATATGCACTCGTCCCTCATCCACAACGACCATCGTGCCGTCTTCCAGATATCCGACCCCCTGATTCTCTTCCTTTCCTTCCCGCAGGATCCGAATCTTAACCGCATCGCCAATAAGCACTGCAGGACGAATAGCCTGCGCAAGGTCGTTAATGTTCAGAACCTGTACCTGGTGTAATGAGGCCACTTTGTTCAAGTTGTAATCATTGGTCAGGATACTGCCGTTAATTTCTTTCGCAAGCTGAATAAGCTTGTGATCAACATCCTTTATATTGTCAAAGTCCTTTTCGTAAATCTGTAGCTGCGCATGGACTTGTTTAAGGCGTTCCAGATTTTCCAGTCCGCGCCGGCCTCGAGCACGCTTCTGCGGATCGCGCGAGTCGGCGATAAGCTGCAGCTCGTCCAGGACAAAATTTGGCACTATCAAAGGGCCGCGCAGAAAATTGGTCTGAAAAATATCAATAACGCGTCCGTCAATTATAACGTTCGTATCAAGAATGGATGAAGCTCCAGTGGGGTTTGTGATAATAAATCTCAAGCGCGATAGCGTGAAGCGCTCCTCATGCTTAAGGGCAAGAACAACTCCGAAATAGCCAAACAGAAGGTTGCAAACAATGCGCGCGTGCATCTGACTCATAATTCCTTCAGGAATAGTCGGATAGATCAGGAACGACACTGCAAGTCCGCAAAAGAGCCCTATCGCCGCCATGAGAATCTTTTTCGACGATACGATATTCGTGCTGTATTCGAACAGCACAAAAATCAGAGATGAAATGAAGGCTATCAGGGAATATTCAATCGTTCGCTCCCTCGAAAGCCCAATCCAGCATCCGATAAGCGTGGCGATCAGAATAAAAAACACACGCGCAAGAACAACGCTTTTGCTCGTCTTCATAAGCACCTCGCCTCATCATGGTTTAAAAAACAACGCATAGAAAGTAGCAGTTCGGCCAAAGGAATATCAAGATAATTCTGTTCAGCACAATAGTTACAGCGCCAGGGGGACGTAAACGTATAACTGACAGGAGCTTCAAAATCCTATGGTTGAGTAGTTGTAGGGGCGTTTAATTAAACGCCCCTACATGCTTTCCCGTTATCTATACAAATCTCAACAACATTAGCGTGCCCCATCAATTCCAAGACCACCCGGATATTGACGCCGTTCTCAACCATATGGGTCGCAAAGATGACCGAGAAATGCCTCGATCTCGCTTCTTTCCCATACCTTGCGGATGCTTCTCGCACCTTTGAAACTTCACATCCCTCACGATCCAGTCACAGTAGCTCTCTTCAGTGCGGTAAGCATAACAGTGATAACCCAAGACCTGACATACTTGCTCCATTACCCACAAGCGAGGATCAGGCCTATATTTTTGCTTGACTTTCATATTGGGCTCTTTCTCAAATGAGTTACCATTTTGGGAGAGATAATCCCTACGCACAAGGCGCATT
>CAYVXD010000046.1:0-27557 GCA_964454265.1 uncultured Candidatus Sumerlaeota bacterium
AAGTCGTAACAAGGTAGCCGTATCGGAAGGTGCGGCTGGATCACCTCCTTTCTAGGGAGATCCATGAGGGCCTGCATAATTGACCCTCATAATCGTCCCAGGTCGGTACCAAGTTGGCCGAGCCAGCCTGCCCTGTTTAGTTTTGAACTAGTCACAATGTGAGGCCGTGCTGCACGTATGCACGGCACGATTACGTTGATGCATGAGGGTCTTTAGATCCTTGCCAGGGTGCTGAGGGGAAAAGACCCATTATTTTTGTTTTTTTCCAACTAATCACCGCTTAGCCATGCGGGCATGAAGAAGGCCGTGGGCCTATAGCTCAGCTGTGGTTAGAGCGCGCCCCTGATAAGGGCGAGGTCAGAGGTTCGACTCCTCTTAGGCCCACCATTCAGGCAGCACGTTTCACTAACAGGTGACCAGGCCGCACGTCCAAAGCTTAGTTAAACGGTGATGGTGAGGTTGTCCTTGCAGCATTGACGTCGCTATTCATGCGCCAGAGGCGCATTCGTGTTTCATCACCCGCCGATTGTCGCTTGCAGTTTGTTACCAGATTGGGGCAGTAGTTCAGCTGGGAGAACGCCGCCCTTGCAAGGCGGAGGTCACCGGTTCAAATCCGGTCTGCTCCACCACTTATTTTATTGCACTTGCAGACCTTGCTTAACGAACAAGGCATAAGGTGTCGCAGTTTAAAGGCGGAGGTCAGCAGTTCAACTCTGAGATCGCCGACTATTTATTTTTGAGACTTGCGCTCCTTGCTCCACTAACTGATCATCAGAGATCGTAGTAGAATCGTAGTAACTTTTGTCAGAATCTAGCCCAATTTTGTTGGGATTTTCTATTAGGTGTGCTCCTCTTTTGCCTGCAGTATGAACATAAATCGTCGTTGATGAAATGTTACTGTGGCCCAGCAGGTATCCTGTCTCAACCACATCCCCAGTCAGTTCCTGAATATTAGTTTCAAAAGAATGCCGCAGATGATTATAATGATCTTCAGGGAGGTCATGGAAATGACAGCCTCAAAACCGACACGTGGGCAGGAGAGCAATTGCTCAGCCTGTGAGACACCTCAGTTAATCCGGCAGGCGCAGTGGATAACTCATAAGCGCCACACGGCTGAGGACATCGAATTTCTGGGAAGCAAAGTAGTGCGGAAAATCGATAATTATTTTACTCTGGCCATGGACAGAACCATGGATGAAAACCACATTCCTGCCAAAATATTGTGTTCTTTCACTTAAGGTAACTCTAAAAAACTACAGTGGGCCGTGGAGGAATCGAACCTCCAACCTTCTGATTAAGAGTCAGTTTATTAATACTGAAAAAACTAAACTTACGCATTGCAAGAATTGCACTTACCTCGCTTAAGGCACGCTGGCACCCCGCTCAGGAACGCTCAAGTATCGCTAAAGAATGGCAAAAAATGGCAACCTCCTTTTCTGCAATAATAAATACTCTCACGCTCTTTTTTCTTTCAACCTACCTTTAGATTGCAGATTGAACCCGACCCTAAGGGCTGTTCCCGAATAAATATAACCAGATCCACAGTAAGATTCTCTCCTGTTTGCAAATAACTGCAAATTGCTGCATATTGGCGCATTCAATTTAGCACAATATTAGCACAGTCCCTTTTAAGAAGTCCTGGTAAGCACTCTATAATGTAAAGGCTTTTCTAATGGATCATAGGAACGGCTTGATCCTGGTCCGGCGCTCGAGGCTGGGATTGTCCGATAACCAGTAAACGGATAAAAACTGCTCTAAGTCGAATTTCGCCATCGAGTAATAGACATTCTCGTGACATTTTTATTCCATTTTTTCGTTCTCATGCAGCGATTTTTCGCTTTGCATACCCTTCATATGCTCCTCAAAGGCACCTGGTTCTACCGCATTTTGAATAAGATTGCTCCCCGCCTTTTCTTTCTCTGATATTGCCTTCAACTCCTCATCTTTCGTAGCCACGTGAGGAGTAAGGAAGATCAACAGCTCGGTTTTTACTTTTTCTTTCACGGTTCGCTTGAAAAGATATCCCAACAAGGGAATATCTCCAAGAAGCGGTACCTTCTTGATATTTTCTGTTTTTTGATCCTCAATCAGCCCACCAATTACGATTGTCTGTCCGTCTCGAATAGCCACCCGGCTCTCGGCTGAACGTTTTGCGAAGACTGCTGCATTAACCGTCTCAGATATAGGCACTGTTTTCCCTGTGATTGCAGAGATTTCCGGTTTGACATCCATAATGACTAACCCTTCCGGGTTGATGTGAGGCGTTACTTCGAGAATAATCCCAATATCCTCGTACTCTATTGTATTAATAGTTTGCCCGGTTTCGGTTACCCGGGTATTGCGGATGAATGGGACTTCCTCTCCCACTGTGATTATTGCGGTCTGATTGTTGCCGGTGAGAATGTATGGCCGTGAGAGGACATCCAGCTTTCCCACTTCCTCCAGCGCGCGCAATGTTGCTTCAACATCTTTCTCGATGGTTCTGACAATAAGCCCTCCGGTTTGATCTGCCACCGCAAAATCGGTCAAGAGCGTAGAGCCTAATCCGCTTTCCCGTATGTTCAGTAATGAGAATTCGACGCCCAAATCAAGCGACTTTTCATGTGTTACCTCAGCAAGCAAAACTTTTATAAGAACCTGCGGCACGGGTTTGTCCAGATCCGCTAGAATCTCTTTGATTCGCTGAAAGTTTTTCGACGCAGTCATTACGAGCAATGAGTTGGTATCTTCGTCGGCTTCGAAATAGACCTGTCCCGCAAGGTCAGCTGCGGTCTGGGCCGTGGTCTGGGCTGCGGAAGCCGATCCACCTCGCCTGGTTTGGCCTCGTTGTGTGGCAGCACCGGTACTTCGTGCTTCCATTTCGCTAAAAAGATTATTGAGCACCTCTTTCAAGTTCTCGGCTCTGCCATTCTTCAAAGGGTAGATGAAGACAGATTGTTCCTCTTCGGGGTTGGAATCCAGGTCAGTGACCACCTTTTCCACCACCTTCAAAACATCCGGGGGGCCAGTCACAACCACGCTATTAGTCCGTTCATCGGCCGATGCGATTACCTTCGTTGATGGCCCCCCCTGATCCGATTGTGCTGCCTCTTGGCCGCCTGGGCCCCTGAATGCCCTCATTCTCTCAAAGACGCCTCCACGTTGCTGCGTTGCTTGCTCCTCTTCTTTGAAAATTTCGTTAATCAGCTTGGCCGTGTTTGTCGCATCGGAGTATTGTAAGTGAAATACCTTAACCTCGGCTACGGCGGCCATATGCGTATCGAGCGCACGAATGATCTCGACAAGCCGCCGAATATTCGCCGTAGTATCCGTTAGAATCAGGGCGTTACTGTCTGCGTTTGCTGCCAAGTTGGCGTAGGAGGGGATCAGCGAGGCGAGGTCATCCTTCAGCTTGACCGCGTTCGCAAAGCGTACGGGGATAACATGAGTAATCAGATCATCGCCCGGTACAATCTCCTCCGGATCATTTCCCGAGCGCACCGGAATGTTCATTACTTTCGCTTCCGCCAACGAAACGATTCTAAGAGTCCGACCCATCCGGATTGCTGCATAGCCCCGTTCTTTGAGCACCGTATTGATCAGGGAAATGGCTTCTTCCAAACTTAGGGGCTGTCGACTGATAACCGTCATCCGACCATCCACATCCACATCTTGTACCACCACAAGACCAGCAACCTCCGAGAGGTATTCGAGCACTGTTTCCAGAGAAGCCTCCTTGAAATTCAACAAGATTCCTGGGTTAATAGTGTCTGTTGATTTTGAATCCTGTTCCTGAGCGAGTGCGACACCGCTCCAGGATAGGCTCATCAGCAGCATGGAAGCTGCAAGTATGATTCTGCTATAGTTTCGCATCTGTGTAATCCTCTCTAAAACATGAATGTTAATCACGGGTTACACCCATTGATGTATCTCATTTCTCAAGTTCCTTTTGTCGCCTCTCTCTTAACCGCTTGAGAATGTCGTCTTCATCACCCTGCGGGGCTGTTTCAGCGCTGGGCGTCGAGGCGGTGGAAACTCCAGACGACATGGCTGTCGACTCGATAAGATCATTAAACGTGAGCGGTGGTGATGAAATCCCACCCTCCAGATTCTTGCCGACTTCGGTCTTGGTCAATTTCCCATCTAACTCGTATTCGACGTTATCAAGCGTGATGTTGTGTACCTTTCCCCGAGCAACGGCGTCCCCAATTCTGGCCCTCATAGTTTCTCCTGTTCGGAAATTCTCAAAAAATGCGATGCGCTCACTTCCTTGTTCAACAATCCCTTTAAGCACAAAGTAGCTTTCAGGGGCAGGGGCAACTTGTTCCTTTGTTTCCTTGGAATCTCTTTCAAAACTCTGGCCACGATTACGAGAGAAGATATTTCGATCCACCAGTATCTTGTAATCACCCCAAAATCCCCGTTCCTCCTCTTGCTCCTGACCCAATATGGGGCCAGCAAATACGAGGAACAAAAGCGTAAGAACGGAGAATTTGTAAAGCTGCGATATCATTCCGTACTTCCTCTTGCCAGATGTTGCGCACTTTCAGCCGATGGAGCCTGTGCTTCTGCAGCAAGATGAAGCGCTGACAGTCGCAATTGGAGCGACAGGTCGTCTGCACCTTCCTTGCGGGAACCCAACTGGATCTCCTTAATCTTGAGGGGAAGAGAGGCGGTCTCCACCCGCCAGAGAAACTGACCTACAGAACTCATAGTGCCAGTCCCGGCAACCATGAATGCAATCTCCTGCAAGTTCCCTTCGCCCACCACACGCTCTGGCTTCACAGAAGAGAGCACGAGTCCGCACTCCTGTGACCAGTTACGCACAGCATGCAGCACCTGGCTTTCAGCTTTGGAAGCATCGCTCTCCAGGCCACCTGACACCATTTCCTGCCATTTCTGCTCCATCAGCTTCCTGCGTTTAAAGAGGCTCGTCGCTTGCTCCATTTCACCAAGCAGGCTCTGCCTCTCGGCCTCCATTTTCGCGCTGCGATCCAGGAACGGCGTCACGATATATCGGTCGCCCACTAGTATTGCGACCACCATGATCGTAATAATAGCAACGTATCGCTCGCGCTTCGAAAGAACCACTTCCTTACTCCTTATCGACAAAAATAAAATTAATGGCGAATGCAACCTCCTGCGAGCTTCTCCCCGTATCTCGCATATAGAGCATCTGAATATCGGAAAAGATCCCGTTTCCCTTGAGCGTATCCAGTACTTCAAGGACACTCTTTTCATCCAGGGATTTCCCGGAGATAATACCGCGCATGTCCTCCCGCATAGCGAGGCTTGTGACCCATATTCGCCCCTCTACGGGGAACGCCAATGTTAATTCTCGAAGGCAATCGAGAACCTTGGGTCTTCCAGTGTACCAGCTCCGGGCAAACGAAACCTTCTGGACGACACTCTGGGCTGCATCGATGTCCTCTTGCATCCGTTCCAGACGCATCTTCAATGTAGCAACTTCTTCTTTATCCTTTTGCCAATCCCAAAAGAGGAACAAGCCACACAAAATAAGTGCCATACCGACGGCCGCAGCCCACAAAGTGCGTCTTCCTGGTACCTTACTCTTTTTCGGACTAATGCGCGAATGAAGAAAATCGACGGTGAGCAGTTCTCGCCGCGCACCTGCCAGGCCAAGTGCTGCTGCTGCAGCGAACTGACGCCTTTCCGCCTCGCTCGACTGTACCAATTTCTCGTTTACCGATACCGCAATACCATCGATAACTTCTACCTTCGGTGAAAGACGCTCGCTCAGGGTTTGCACGGCTTCTGGTACGAGATTTGCTGCATCCCAGACGAACATTTTCACAGGTTCAGCTGCCCCCCGGCCGTGTGGTAGCATCGAGATGAGACGGCTCACCTCAATGACAAAAGATTCAATGGCACGGTTTTCGGATACTTCCTTCGCGTCCCGTTGGCCGGAAATTGCTACCGGCAGGTGTTTTAACACGCGGAAATATTTGCCGATTTGAACCACGAATTCAATATAGTCTGGCCTTATGTAAAGTACATACCGGGATGCGTACTCCGACTGGCTGGAGGCAGATGCGAGAGCTAACGCGGACGAGGTGACTGAAAGAACTCTCAGCCCCGCTGCTTGCGCAGTTGTAACAATCTGGTCTATCGTTCGGCGAAGCGCCCCCACAAGAAGCAAGGAGCTGTATTCCGTAGAACTTGCCTCACCCGAATAGTCGATGACCAGGTCATTGAAGTCCAGTGAAAAGTCCCGCTCAGCTTGTATCTTGAGAATACCCGCAAGCGAATCCGCATTTGTGGGTGGAATGTTTTTCTCCCGGACTATTAGCCATTTCGCAGGAATACCGAGAACAGCACATTTCGCAGTGAAGCGATTCTCACGTAAAAACTGCCGCAGAAGCTGGCCCAATCTGATCGGTTCATTGAAAGAGACCTCTTGCGGAAAAACAAATTCGGCTTCACGTTTGACCTCGAATCGTTCTCCATCGAAGCGAAGCTCAACGGCGAGAATTGAACGCTCTTCTAGAGCCAATCCCAGAATCTTGCGCGCTCTCGTTATCATCAAGGTATCCTCTGGCTAATGTTCAGCGCTGCTTTATCGAATGAAAGACCAGAACGCAGTGTTGAAATTATTTCTGGTTCCAGCGGCCAGCCAAGGTGCGTCAGATCCTTCCAATAGAGGAAGCGGGCGGCGTCGTTTCGCGTGTCCAGCACAGTCTTATTGCGCTTGTAAGCCCTTCCATCCCCGCTCACGCTGACGATGTCGGCGGAGTACTGGAATGAACGCGTTGTGATGTATCTGCCGATTGCAACAGCTTTCTCCTGTGGTAGGGCCTCGGCAACCCATGCAATAGAGCTTAGATCCGTTTCCTGAGACGCACGTTTTGCGATGAGGGCATCCACATCACTCTCGTCGAGTTCCGGCAGACAGAGAAGCACTGCGCGGGAAGCAGTATTCACATTAATTAATCCCATGACATTCTGATCTTGGGTTGTTGTGAGCCGGTCTGCAATTTGTTTGAACTCAGCAATTTCCAATCCGGTGCGAAAGTAGAAGTCCATGATGTTTCCAAAAGGACGGCCGCCCCGCACCCGGTCCATGACCTGAAAAAACCTGTCGTCCTTTATGACCTCGCGAAGAAGATCCGTCAGGGCTCTACCTCTGACGTCGTTGACATTGATGCGCTGCTCTCCGGTCGCGCTCACATTCGGTTCCATGCTGTAAACGGTAACGTAATCCAGAAATCCGCGGTCAAGCTTTCCATCCTTGTTGTCGGGCGGCTCACTTTCGTCGGCATCATTCTCGTTCGAATCGAGCACGCCATTCCTGTTCGTGTCCTCGCCATACAAAAGATCAAGGGAGGCCCCCTTAACGAGAAGGACCTCCTCAACTGTCTCGAAAGGAGCATCCTTGCAATAATAAGGGTCCGGAAGAAGCAGATAGTATTCGCCTTCGGCCCCACCCGGAGAGACCTCACTATCGGCATCCCGCCAATCAATGATGGCGGCGGCCAGTTCGGCTGTCATGCCCGGAAGCTTCAGCAGCATTTCCATTGGGGCTGAGTTCAGGTTTATTTTGGATGCTTCATCCTGTATCCCAAAGGAGTAAGTGCGGTCATCATCAAAGCTGGGGCGAAGAATCCAGAATAAACCTTCCCCAACCTCCACGGCTTCGTAAAGATCTTCACCTTCCAACGCCAAAGGGCCCTCACTATTTCTTACTTGTGCAAGGATAAACTGCGCCCCACCTCGCGCAACAGCTTCGGCCTGGAGCGATGCGATATAGTTGGCCGAAGCGATAGCCTCTACCCGCATGGAGCGGGAAAAGACAAGAACCAGGCCTGCAAGCACGAGAACAATCCACATCGTGACAATTAACACGGTGCCGCTTTCCTGGTTTCTGCGCAACGCGAACCACGGCATTCCGTATGGCTGCAAAGTGCCTTTCCTTCTCGCAAGAATCAGGCGAGCTATTCGTGATTCAAAAGCTTTCATCAGAGTCTTCTTTTGAATGCTCATTTGGTCGGCTAAAAACGCTGAATAATTTCCACGCCCTCTTCTGACACAGGCATGCTGCAGGGAATGAGAAACACGCGTGTAGATTGATATCCGCTCTGAGCCGATATGTCTTTCTCCTGACGTTGCACTTCAAGGCTGACTTCAACAGCCTGGGGCAAGAGATTGCCCTGATTAACGGAATCCCAATTGTCCAGCCAGTCAAAGCCGTCGAAGTACCTCAGGTTGAACGACATCACCCCGCGGCACAGTATCTCCTCCTTGGGTTCCAATACCTTTGGAGCCAGCAAGTTTGTCGTGATCCTACGAACAAGGGCACGCTCATTTGTATCGGAAATGGTAACCAAGGCCAGTTCAATCTTTCTGATGTCACAAGCTGTTTCTTTCTCTCCAGGCTCATGGGCACTGGAATAGAATAATAGTCTATCACAGTCAAATCTAGTGCTGTCTTTCTCGTCGGTTCCATTAAACTCACCGGCCAAAATGCCGGTTGGCGGCAGCGTCGCTTTGATATCATGACTCAGCAGCTCCATGACGAGCCCTGCTTTTCGGACAGGCTCCACCGCGGCTTCGGCACTTCGCTTGGCTTTGAACCCGATACTCAGGCTCGCGTAAAGCGATCCAGCGAGCACGCTCATCAAGGCCATCGCCAGAATCAGTTCCAAGAGCGTGAATGCAGATGCCTTATTCTTGGGATAGCTCATCTTATGGGCTCTCGGCATATACAAGTGTCGTCAACTTCACGCAACGTTCCATTCCTCGAGTTTCCCACTCCACTCTCACGTCCAATTGGCGCAGCGTTGCTTCCCTCCACTCTTGAACCTCGGCACTCCACCGGTAGTTCGGCCAGTCCGGACTGAAGTCCCCCGATAGATCGCCGTTCTGCCATTGCCCCGTAGCCAGGAGTTCCGCGAGCTTTGTCTCGGCTAACGTGGCGCCTTCGATTCTTTGCTTCGACAAGCTGGCCATTGTGGTGGCAAGCGAGATTCCTTTCATTGCAACTGGAAGAATGATCGCCACCAGCACAAAAGTAGCGAGAATTTCAACCAGCGTGAAGCCACATCTTCGATGAGCTCGTCGATCCGATGTCCTATAGGTCGTTCTCATCATTAATTAAGATCCCTCCGCTACAATCACACGAAATAGCTCTGTCGGCGAAAGACAGATGACTTCAACCACATCCCCGTGGAGGCCGATTAGTCGAATGGTACTCGCTTGCGTTCTGCCGTCAGGATAGAACTCAATGCAATCGCGCCAAATTTCTTCGGACGGGCTCTCCCATTCAACCAGGGTTCCCTTCGGTAGTGAGAACACTCGGCCAAACTCGGAATGAATATTCTTGAATGCTCCTCCCTCCTGCACGGTAAGCCAGTAAGTGCCTTCCTGCACATCCAGATTCAATCGGTAGACTCGGCCTTCGGCAATGGACTGCGACCTCGCCAGTTGTGTCAGTGCAACGATCTGCGCGGCGGCATTGCTTGTTTCGCGGGAGGCAAAGAAGCCTCGCAGCGATGGCGCAGCCATCGCCAGCACAGTGCAGATAACAACCATCACCAGTACGAGCTCGAGCAGTGTAAATCCGATGGTGGTGGCGGAATGCCTCCTTCCCGCATTCATTCGCTTCAAGCGGGGAAGGCATAGCCCGAGGCGATTAGCGTTGGGACCAGTTGTCAATGTCGTCTCCTCCGCCTTCCTGGCTATCAGGACCAAGAGAATGCAAGTCGTATCCTGCCGTGTTATTCTGGCCCGGGTATCTGTACAAATAGAGGTTTCCCCACGGGTCATTGGGCACACCGCGTTTGATATAGGGCCCTTTCCAACCCTTGACGTTGGCCGGCTCCTCGACCAGTGCCTTGATGCCCTCCTCTGTGGTCGGGTATCGCCCGCTATCAATCTCAAAGGCGTCAATTGCAACCTCTAAGTTTGCTATGTCCGTGAGCGCAGCCGTAATGCGTGCTTGCTCAGACCGCCTGGCGAATTTAGGCACCACAATCGCCGCCAGTGCGGTCAGAATGACCAGAACCAAAAGGAGTTCAATAAGGGTGAAAGCGCGACCTGAGTGCCTCCTGAACTTGCCGTGCATGGCTCGTGAAGGTTGATTGCTCATGGTTTTACTCCCTCTCCCGGTGTAAAATGCTTATCCAATAGGGAAACAGGCTAGAAGCCTGTTCTACCGTAACAGTTATCGTATAAACTCCTGAAGAGTAAATACCGGCAGAAGCATTCCAATGACTATAGTGCCAACAATAGCCGCCATGATGAACAATAGCGCCGGCTCGGCCAAGGCAACCATCATCCTGAGCTTCCGGTCCAAGTCGGCTTCGTATACGGACGCCATTCGGACCAGTTCCTTATCCAGTCTCCCGCTTTCCTCGGCCACCGAGACCATTTCAACAACAGAGGAGGGAAAAAGCTGCGGGCAGCCAGCCAGGCTTTTCCCCAGTGGAGATCCGCGCTGTACTTTCTCAATCGCTCGATTAACGGCATCGGCAAGCGTTTGATTCCCGATCGCTTCTTTCGCCACTCTTAGCGCAGTAACGAGAGGCACTCCCGCTCCTATCAATGTGCCGAGCATCCGGCAGAATCGCACGAGGGCAAAGCGGGCTGCACCTTTACCAAGAACAGGAAACCGGAGCACGCTCCGCTCAAAAGCGCGCCGCCCCGATTCTAAGACCAAGATCCGTCTGACAGCAACGATCGCCAGAGCCAAAACGATGAAAAGCACAAACCAGTAGTGTATTACAATCTGGCTGGCAGCGACAATGGCGCGAGTAAGCCCTGGCAGAGCGCCGCCGAATTCCGCAAATATTGCGGAAAATCGCGGTATGAAATAGGTCAATAGAAAAGTCAAAATAACAGACGCCAGAACAGCCAGAACCGTTGGATAGACAAGGGCGGCCTGCACCTTCCCCTTCAGATCCTGTTCTCGAGAGCGGAAATCTGCAATCTGTCCCAGCACCACATCGAGAAATCCCCCTGTCTCACCTGCCCGTACCATCGCCACGTACACCGGAGGAAACGAGCGGGGCCACCTGTCAAGGGCATCGGCCAGGGACATGCCGCCCATCGTATCCTCGTGGATGGCAGCCCACTGCTTCTTCGCCGCCGGTTGCGCCGCCTCATGGGTGAGAATACTCAGCGCCTTGCTTAAGGGAACTCCTGCGGTGAGCAGATTCGCCAACTCACGGGTAAAGGCTTCCACGCTGGATTTCGAAACATACCCGGTTCGAGAAAAAATCCCCGCACCCGAAGACGTCGACTCTCTACGCTCATCCACAGAAACGGGATACAGGCCCTTTTCTACAAGTTGGTCTACAACCATTGCTCGACTTGACGCAGTAAGAGTGTCCGAAAGCTCCTGTCCCTTCAGGTCTATAGCTTTATAAACGAAATCGGGCATAACCTATCTCCCGTCTCCCGGAGTTACATTTTAGTCATTTTCGTTATGGTATTTCTACCATTTCCATTGAGTCGTTCGTCCTTTGTGATGCGGAGGATTTCCTCAACTGTCGTAAGGCCTTGTAAAAGATACCGGCACCCGTCATCCCGAAGGCTTTTCATGCCATGTTCCATCGCCAGATTCCGAATCTTGTGCGCGGAGCCGCCCTCGAGAATGAGCGAGCGGATATTTTCCGTCACGATCATCAATTCGAAGATCCCCGTTCGTCCCCAATAACCAGTCCCCTGGCATTTCCGGCATCCCTGTCCTCTATATAGCACATCCGGGAGATTGCTACCAAACGCGACTCGTAATGTTTTTATATCCTTCGGTGAATATTCTTCCTTGCAGTCTGGACAGATGAGACGCACCAGACGTTGCGCGATGACCGCTTCGAGTGAAGACGCAACGAGATATGGTTCGATCCTCATGTCTACCAGCCGGGTCAGAGCGCCGGGCGCATCGTTTGTATGCAGTGTCGAAAAGACAAGGTGACCCGTCAACGAAGCCTGTACGGCAATTTCCGCAGTTTCGAGATCGCGAATTTCGCCAATGAGAATCACATCCGGGTCGTGGCGGAGAATAGAGCGCAGCCCACGGGCAAAGGTGAGGCCCGCCTTCCCGGAAACCTGTATCTGATTAATTCCCCTCAAATGATACTCTATAGGGTCTTCAATCGTGACGATCTTGCGTTCGACATTATTAATCCGCGATAGTGCGGCATATAGGGTGGTGGTCTTGCCGCTTCCGGTGGGTCCGGTTACGAGAATAATTCCGTGTGGCAGCCCAAGAATGCGTTCAAATACGGAGCAGTCCTCATCAGACATTCCAAGCTCTTTCAGTCCCAAGAGAACAGCACTTCGATTCAGCAGTCGCAGAACAACTGCCTCCCCATGAAGCATTGGAATCACGGACACACGTACGTCGATCTCATGCTCTGCAATTTTGATCTTGATTCGTCCATCCTGAGGAAGCCGCTTTTCGGCAATGTCCAGACGGCTTAAAATCTTCAGTCGTGAAACAATCGCCGCTTGGAATTGCCTTACTTCAGGGGGAATGGCAGCCTCCTGAAGCACACCGTCAATTCGATAGCGGACCCGCAGCTCATCTTCGTATGGCTCAAAGTGCACGTCCGTAGCTCGCAGCTCGATGGCTTCCGTGAGCACCTGGTTGACGAACCGGATGATGGAAGCGCCCTCTGCAGCGTCTGTCAGATCCATATCATCAGTTTCTTGGTCGATGATCTGGAGGCCGTCTTCCGCAGCTTCGGAGACCATTGACTGCACGGTATCGGCGCCCACACCAAGACACCGCTTGATGCAGCGATCAATCTCCGATGATAGTGCCAGTGCCAATCGAAAATCCTTTCCCGTTGCCAAACGCAGCTCATCTACACCCGCGGTGTCGAACAGTTTGCATGTTGCCACTAATACGATACCATCACATTCTTCCAGAGGCAATACATGCCGTTTGAGCAGTATCCGGGCTGGGAATTGTGAGAGAAATGCCTTCGTCGGATGATAGTGCTCGAGGTCTAAGTAGGGAAACTGGAACTCCCTTGCCAGGTAACGAAGCATCTGCTCTTCTGATAAACCGCCAGCAATCAGCAACGCTTGGTCAAGAGTGTTTCCCTCGGCGCAGGATGCTCTTACACGTTCAGCGGTCTGCTCATCCAGCAAGCCTTCTTCCACTATCTTTTTTACTAGATCGCTCGTTGTAGTTTCCCTCCTGATTTTATAAAAGACGATACGAAATCAGCAGAGCGAAAGGTGCAATTCAACAACCATCAATCGCCGTTGATCAGTTGAGCAATCCCATTAAGACCATCTGTGCTTCCTGGCGCACGCTCAGGATCTCGCGAAGTTCCTGCTGGGCCTTTGCCATCTCTTGCTTGGCTTTCTCCCTGGCCTCACGCAATGCAGTCAACTTCTGCTTGATCTCCTCTGGTTTTGCTTCTTTATTCTCCAGAACCGTTCGCAGATCTTCCTGAGCTTTTTCTACTTGAGTCTGCTGAGTCTGCTGGCCGGCAGCCTCTCCTGCTTGTGGACGACCCCTCCGAGCGAAGCCGGCCATACCTCTGGTCTCACGGGACAGTGTGAGCACCTTCTCGACCCTGGGCTTAAGAACTTTCCACTCTTCGTCACTGGCTTCGAGTGTTTCTTTCATGCGCTCAACCATTCTGTCCTGAAAGTTACTCATGGCGTCTGGCCGTGCTCTCTGCTGTGCCGAGCGCTGTGGCCGTGCTCTTTGCTGCTGCGCTAGTGATTGACCTACCAGCACCACGCCCAGAAGGCCCCAAATCACAAAGCCTAAAGTAATCCTGCGTCCCAACATGAGTAATCTCCTTTCTTGAAAAAATGATTTCGTATCGTCTTTCATACAGTTCCTCTTCCTCTACGTTTTCTTCCATTTTAATTACTTTTATTCTCAAGGCTAAATAGCAAGGCAGCCGCACGCTGAATAGATTGATAATAGATGCCTTGAAGACTTTAAGTATTCACAAAGTTGATATTCGAGGAGACCTCTTAAAATGATTGATTCATTGAAGTCATAACCCGTGTGAAAGACTATTCAAGGAAACAAGCGCCCAAAAATTAGTGCGTTGTACCTATATTTTCTTCCCTGACTTCAATTCCTAATCTCCTCGGAGAACGACCGGGAAATCTTCCTCTGCGAGGTCCTCTATTCTTTAAAATCTCTTCATACTTTTTCTGCTGATGCTCAGAAAGAATCTTTTTAGTCTTTTCCTGGGCTTCGTCGAACAAGGCTTTTCTATCCTGAGCCAATTTCTCCATACTCAGTGAATGCGCTTCGTTAATTTTCTCAAGTTGCTCTCTTTGCTCCGGGCTCAAAAGATTCAGTATTGCCTCTTCCCGCTCTTTCTGAAGCTTCCGCATCTGCTCATGTCGTAATCGTCCCATAGTCTCGGTCCATATCTTTTGCATCTGATCTCGTTGCGCGGGAGTAAGGTTCAGTTCACGCCCAAGCGGTGATCTGTTGCGCGGTGGCCTTCCTGTACGCTCAACAACAAGGCCGATAGAAACTCCGGCGGCAAAGGCAACAATGAAAGATATCAAGATAATCAACTTTGTCTTATTCATTTTCATTCTCCTCTGACAGATTCGCAACAAGCCACTCAGTAAGTTGAATCTCTGGGCTTTCTGTTGAAGAAACATCCATCTGTAAGGTTACGGCAGTTTCCTCCCAGTCCGAATCATATACTTCTTTTCCTGGTTCCATTCGCAAATTCAAGACTGAGCCTACCAAAAGTATAAGAACTGCAGCAGCAGTAAGCATCTCCACAAATCGTACAATTCCCTTTCCCTGCCGAGATCGGAGACTCTGATGCAAACAGACTAACGTTTCCTCCGGAATGTCAGGAATTGGTACTGATTTAAACAGTTCTGAGAGTTTCTGAAGTCGTTCAATCTCCCGGGTGCAATGTGGACACGCCTGAATATGCTCCTCAAGTTTATGACGCTCCTCATCGGAGAGTTCACTATCATGATACGCATTGAGTTTGTAAGAATATTTACAACCAGACATGGCCTATTTCCTCCCTGCGAATTCTTTATTATAATTTAAAACGATAGATTCAGCCATTCTTACGGTCCTTATTAAAAGTAACCTTTAAATCGTTCCTTTAAATCCTGGCGTGCTCTGAAAAGCCTCGATTCTACAGTTCCCGGAGCAATTCCCAATGCTTCGGCAATTTCTTTGTAGGAAAATCCCTGCAACTCTCGAAGTATGATAACTTCACGGTGTTGGGGAGAAAGTGTGCTAATCATCGTATTGGCGTCCATACGAAATTCATGATTTCTTGCCGGCAAGGCTATTTTTGAAGACTCCGAAATTTCATCGATCGATTTTGTCTTCCGAATCCGCCAGTAACGATGGTATTTTGCCACCTGTTTGACCAGAATACGGATAAGCCACGTTTTCACCGACGATCTTCCTTTAAAAGAGCGCAAGTGTTCAAATGCACCCAAAAATGTCTCCTGAAGAATATCTTCAGCATCATCTGCATTACCGGTGAGTGAATACGCCAGTCTGAATAGATCATTTGCATACCGATCCACGAGTTCATGAAACGCCGTATCTTCTCCCTGCCCGGCTTTGCGTACGAGCTCCAGATCGGAAATCCGCAAATTAATACTCTTCTCAGATTGCATTGCGCTCTTATTGCTCTCTATAAGATATAGTTTCTTATCACCCTGATTTTATTCCATTGAGATCATATCCTTCAAGGTTCTGAAAAAACGGTTGACAAAAGAGGCAAGCCATCAGCATCTCCAGTTAAGTTTGCCAGGGCCAACTATAGGAGGTGCGAAGGAATGACTGGTCAGAAAAAAGATGCTATGAATTGTCATGAGATTTGGCAAGACGTTTTTGCAGTAGAGGGAGATGCATTTCGGGCATTGCGGGACATCTGATACGGCTTCATCTTTACTTCGCCGAGTGGCATTCTTTTGTCAATCAGTGACCAAGAGATCTTGTTTGTGTCTTATGCCCACATCCTGACCAATAAAGAACAATCCAGCCTTTTTGGACTTTTGCAGATTCCTGCATACTGGCGAAGGGAACTGAAAAAAAATCGGCACATTGTAGCACAATGGGTCAAGAATAACGCTACTGGGGCATAGGGATAAGCGACTATAGAATTGATTTCAGGAAGGTTAGACAGTGGGCCGTGGAGGAATCGAACCCTGCCTGACCGGTAGGCAGGCTCCAACCTTCTGATTAAGATTAAGAGTAAGTTTCTCCCCACTTTGCAAATAACTGCAGATTGCTGCATATTAGCGCACAGAATTTAGCACAATGCTAGCACAGGGCCGTTTGGAGGATTCTTTTATCACCGTATGAGCAAAAGCCAAATTCCTGGTTCCACTTCAAAACAGGAATTGAGTAAGTGACAACCTGATAGCATTAGGGCAAGGCTTGTGGTTCGAGAGTCGCGATTATCGCTCAGTCGAGGAGGAGCGAGGCTTCGCATGCATTGTCACATTGTTGCGGAGGAAGTTGAGTACGTCTGATCTGACGAGTTAACCCTTGACTAATACCGTGAGCTGGAGTACCCAAATTTCACTGGCAGGGAATAGACCTCTACTGCTGCGAATATAAATGAATGTTTTCCAATTGACGCACGCCGAACGGACTGTTATATTATTTATGTGACAATACTCACACATATGAGAAGGAGTAAAATGATTATTCAACGTGGACGTAACACTGTTTTATTGTCCCTGATCGTGGGTTTTAGTCTTTTCCCTTTCCTCTTTATAAACATTACTCAAGCTTCTTCTTTCAATGGCCTTCCCCCTTTAGAAGATCGGGATGTTATCATTGATACCCTTTCCTCCGAATTTCCATCCAACTTCGAATTCGACTCGGATCAATCTTTATCATTTTATCCTTACTTAACTAATCATCAGGCCGCAAAAAGTTTTGCCTTACTGCTCGACGGAGCTACTTTTTGCGACCCATGGACTATCATCATCAATGATCAACTTCTCGAAACTTGCCCGATACATTGCAATGGAGTCGCCTGGTATCAAATCCCATCAAGTTTCTTGAGAACTGGTTCTAACCGCTTTCGTCTACGACCACTGTCACTTCAGTCACCTCGCTTAAAAGGAGTCCTTGCTTTTTCCCTTGAACACCCTGTTGAGGAAGATCACTTCCACATATTGGCCGCAGGGCCAGGTCTGTTTGTTCAACCTCCGACCGATCCTGAACAAGACAAAATGGATGTGGTCCACTGTAAGCTGGAAATTGCTTTGGACATGTCGTCCACCAGTATTACTAGCGGAGTTTTAACCCTCACTGCTGAAAGTCTGGACAGTTCCCTCAATACTTGCGTTTTGGACTTCAATGATAATGGCGGGGCGATGACCGTCGCTTCAGTCGACTCTGGACCAGCAACTGCCGCACTCGCGTTTACCCATGATGGAGTACAAGACCGAGTTTTTATAACACTACCTTCAGCCATACTCGTGGGACAGCAATTCACCGTTCGTGTGTTCTATAACGGAACACCTGCTCCTAATCCCTATCGCCGTCGTACACATAATGGCGTTCCCGTACTCTATACGAATTCTCAAGCTTACAATGCACGCAAATGGTGGCCTTGCAAAGACATCCCAGGAGATAAATTTACGGCGGATATCTTTATTACCTGCCCCGACACAATATATAATGGTTATCCCCTCTATGCCGTCTCAAACGGGAAACTCGTTTCTCTTGTCAACAACGGCGACGGCACCCAAACCTTTTACTGGAAATCGATGTACCCGATTGCTTCACAATACATCTCCCTCGCTTGCACAAATTACAGGCCAGCTGAGGGAGTATACACCGCCCTCGATTCGGTAACTACCATGTCCGTTGCTCACTACGTCTATCCGGAAAGTTACGCCAGCGAATCCCAAGAACTTCCCCGTACCATCGAAGTGATGGAATTCTACGCCAGTAAATTTGGTGAGTATCCCTTCCTCACCGAAAAATATTGGACTGCTACGTGGGGACTGAGTTATGGCATGGAACACCAAACGTGCACCAGTATGCCAAATGGCAACCTGAATAATCCTCCCTATCATCGTCGCAACGTTCACGAACTCGCCCATATGTGGTTTGGAGACTCAGTTGGAATTGCCCATTTCGACCACCTTTGGATCAGTGAGGGTTGGGCTACCTATTGCGAAGCGTTGTGGAAAGAACATAAGTTGGGAATTGATGAATATCATAATCAAATGAACTCGTGGACCACCAGCGATGCATATCCCATTGTGAGCGGCGATGCTGACAATTTTTATCTCCCCATTGTATATTACAAGGCGGCATGGGTTCTTCACATGCTTCGGCATGTCATTGGCGATACCGCTTTCTTCAGCGGAGCTAAAAATTATGCTGAGGATTTAAACCTTCGTTATAGTATCGCCTGGAGCGCCGACTTACAGGTTCATTTCGAGACTACTTATGGCTCGAGTCTCTCTTGGTTTTTCGACGCATGGCTGTATCAAGCCAACCGCCCCGATTACAGATGGTTTTGGAATAGCCGCACAGTGGCTAGCGACACTTATATTGACATCGGAGTCGAGCAGGTTCAATCGGGCGGCTATTACACTATGCCAATTGATTTTCGTGCAGAGTTTCAGGGTGGGGGTACAAGTGATTTCACCGTCTGGAATAATCAACCCCTTCAATTATTTTCGGTTAACGTTGGTCCAGGAACTGTTACAAATCTCCTTTTGGATCCCGACGGCTGGATACTGGATTATAATACAGAGATTCCAGCACCATCAGGAATTATGGACTGGCAGAATTATTAATCCAACACCTAGTGGAATCCGCTGGCAGGGAACAGGCTTCTCTAAGGAAAGGTGTTTCTATCTTTCATTGGACAATGAAATAAATGGGGCTCGTCTTCTACGTTTGAAAACGATTACAATCGATGAGATACGGAGACTCGGTATCTTGTCAGAAAAAGTCGCACTGTTTCCGGACGTAAAGAAGCGCATCATCTTTGCCTTTGAAATCGCTGTCGCATCGCGCTTACCGATGATGGAGCTGGTGCGCCGCAATATTCTTCTAGCTCGCCCAGAGTCTATAGTAGAGGCGAATGCTCAGCTCGATGGCCGCCTTCTTTGCCTCGGACGTTCCAAACCGTTCGATGTGCAGAGGACGCGGCATCATAATCTTCCTTTTGCATGAATATAGCTGATATTGTATCTCGCCAAGAATATTAAGAAGCAAACAGAAGAATGAAAAACGCAAGTCTGACTCCATATGCCTTTAATCGATTCCCTTAATTCTTAACGAAAGGGGACTGATCATGAAACAGTTAAGTTGGATTTTCTGTGTTGTTCTCCTAGTTTCTGGTTGCGGTATGATTTGTAAACATTCTCCCGTTTTGTCAACCGCTACTGTAAAGCAGGCGATAGAAGCGGAAGGCCATGTTCCCGTTCGGGAGCCAGGATCGGATTTGTTGTGGTATGATGCACGATATCTGACTGTCGAAGGGAAGGGCTGGACAGATACGGAAAATTTCTGGGAGCGCCTTCCGGCCCGCGCGAAGGAAAAAGTCCCTGAACGCGTCTGGGAATTGAGTAAAAACACGGCGGGAATCTGTGTGCGGTTCGTCACGGACTCGAAGCAGATTCATGCTATCTGGGACGGCGGTGGGGCCATGTATCACATGGCCGCCACGGGTAACAGTGGACTGGACCTTTATGCACGCAAGAACGGTCAATGGGAATTTAAAGGTGTGGGACGGCCAAAAAAGACGCGATCTAACTCACAACTGGCGAAGAATCTTTCTGGTAAGCCGACTGAGTATCTCGTGTACCTGCCCCTCTATAACGATGTTACGGAACTCAAAATCGGTATCGAGCCGGGCTCCGTGATCAAGAAAGCCCCGGATCGTCCAGAGGAAAAAGCAAAACCCATCGTGTTCTATGGGACCTCGATAACGCAGGGGGGCTGCGCCTCCCGGTGTGGCATGTGCCACACCGCCCTTCTTGGGCGATGGCTTGATCGCGAGGTGATCAACCTCGGTTTTTCCGGATCCGGGAAAATGGAAGCCGAACTAGCCGAGCTTCTTTGTGAACTTGAACCCGAGATGTTCATCCTTGAATGCCTGCCCAACATGACAACGACAATGGTGCAGGAACGCGCGGAGCCATTCGTTCGTACCTTGCGCCGCTCTCACCCTGATACTCCGATCCTGCTTGTTGAGAATCCCATAGGCGTCCCCCACAACCCGGGAAACGCCGCACTGCGCAAGGTCTACGCAAAGCTACAGAAGCAAGATGTAAGAAATCTCTATTATCTTTCAGGAGATAACCAGCTAGCAGGAAAGGAAAACGGCACCGTTGATGGCGTCCACCCCACCGACCTTGGCTTTTTCCGAATGGCGGTAACCTATCGCCCGATCCTGGAGGAAATAATAGCCGCACATGGTCATAAATAAATACTTGATGATATAGGATATAAAAAATCAGAGAAAAACGCAAATGGAATCAAAGTCGCTCGGAATCTCAACCAATCTACTCGAGCCCCATTGAAGCCCGTTAGTGGATCTCACAATCTGTTCGTTTTTAAGGATTGGGCTTTCGGGAGCTGATTGGAACGGAACTTTAGGAAAAGAGGTCGTCTCCATCACTGCAGATGATGCGCTGAACATATACATTGTCACTCCCGAGGGTCTTCGGCCAGTGAGACGCAGCGATCATGATGTTGTATGGGAAATTGTGAATGCTGAGCCCACAGAAGATATCTGTCTGCAGATCGTCGTGAGTGGGGACCAATGAAAGCTCGTTTGCCTCTCCAACTCAGACCTTGCTGGAGCTCGGTTTCGCAAAGAAGCAAGTAGTGTAGATAGTTGTCATTAGATGAGTGAAAAGTGGGCCGTGGAGGAATCGAACCCTGCCTGACCGGCAGGCAGGCTCCAACCTTATGATTCCCATCGTGTCTTCCCGTTTACGTCTAAACTACGGCATAAGTGTATGTCTGAAGAGATATGCTCCTGGAATGCCCTCGGGAATCCAGGATAGGTCATCCGTTTTATACCATAAAACAACCGTATCAAGCGGTCCTGGTTTTCTGATTAATCCCAGATGAAAGTTGTCCCAAGGTATTTTGGGATAAGATATACTAGCATAACCCGCCGCCTTGTGTTCTTCTTGAATTCTTGAATCCTCCAAGAACTTCGCTAAATCGCTCCACCAAGGACGCCATACTTTGTCAGAACTTGTGTAGTGCCAATACGCATGAGCGCCTTGAATAGCAGGAATATTTAAACTTCGCATAAAACATGCCCCAGCCAGTCCTGCTATTCCGCAGCCTCCGCCAAAATGGTCTGACTCTTTGAAATATAGCCATTGCAAATTAATGTTAGTTCTTGAAATATCATGATGTGGAATCCGGACCTGCCAACTCGTGTGAATGCACAATTCCACAGCCGCGGCTACTCTGGAGCTAAAATTATTTCCAAGCGCTGGATGCTCAAGCACAAACCTCCTAAGTTCGTCCTGTCGTAAAAAAATCCCTTTCTCAAGGAGCCAGTCCCTCATTTCGACTATCGTATTTGCGCTGCAAAACAGTGTCTCAAACGCTTCCGAACTCATGAAGTGTGGATATACATATTGAATTAAATCACATTCCTGAGCCATCCCGGATTCCGTATTGTTTCCACACACGAGTCCAAGGCACGCTTCGAGAGGATAATACTTTGGGTCCCAGTCAGCGTGCTGCACTTTCACTTTTGCTCTAGTTTCGGAGATAAAGTCTATGCGATGCCGTGCATATTCAATAATCTTAGGCCAAAGACGTTCCTCTGAAATCGTCAGAATGGATCCATAGTAGAGCGCTGATGCCAGCAAGAGATTCTCCTCCCCTTGCTCGATGCCATAGTGGAGCAGACGACACAGCGCTAAGAGTTGGGTGTTTATTGATGAACGTCCATAGTCTTGTGGTGGATGGCCGTAATTAAAAATCAGATAAAGGCCTTTTCGAATTTCGTAGTCTTTTTCAGCCCGGTCGCAAAGAAAGCGAAGCGCTGGTCGAACATTATGCGCAATAAGCTTCCTTCTTTCGAGTTCTAAAAGATCCTGATCGAGTCGCAATAACTGTCTTTTTGGAGGCGACCAACGGGTCGCCCAAGCAACGTCAGACGCTTGAACCCCATTCATGATCCGTGGAGAAGTTAGATAAAGCAATGGATCTTCCGCAGAAGCCAAGAATTCTAACAACGCCTTTTCATTCCTGTCAATGCGTCGGTCTTCAATGAACTGTCCCATATCGAGAATCCAACGCGTCGCGTCAGAAGGCAATAGCGCTACCAGCTGTTTATAAACTGCAATTGTGCCTTTTGGAGTGTGACCGTCTTTGACTTCCATGATTCTGGCGAAAAGATGATTGAACTCTGAAGGGGTGAGAGTGTTTGGTGAATCATTTGTTCGTAAATGAGAAACGTCAAGCATCGTTGCTGTTTCCGGCTTCGGGGCTTTGGCGCGCGAAGTTGGTGTGGCGACGGGTGTCTCACTTTTTGGCCGTTGCGATACTATGATCTTTTCAATGCTACTTCGCGGGAGAACGATTCGTACACTGTTTATCTGAAAGATGATTTCGTTGCTGCGCTGTTCAACTACTTCTCCGTCGAGTGAGCGACCGTCAGTAAGGAAAACCATATCTCCTAAGGTTAGCTGAACCGAATTGATCAATATTACCACTGATAATATCCATGTCCAATGACTTGGCATTTTATCGACCTTAGGACTCCCAATAATTCAGCAGCGACTCTTTAGGGCAAATCATACTTTGTGACGTTCTATTTGGTCTGCCGAAGCATTTTTATAGTTTCATTAACCTCAAAACCCGCTGCTTGATAGTCAACAAGCCTTTCTAAGAGAGGCAAAGCAGCCCTGGCTTCTTGTCCATAGAAGCGAAGAGATCGGGCTACAGCGATATAGAGTTCACACTGATAGCACACGTCATGCGCATCAGGTGTCTGAAAGAACTCCTCTATCCGTTTTGGATGTGGAATCTCCAGAATTTTTAAAAGCGCAGGTAATACAATCGCTTGAGCTTCTTGCCGGGACAAAGAGCGTTGTAATTTACTAAGTGTGTTGACGATTTCCATCTGAACGCGAAGGCTTCGTTCCAAGTCATCGCGAATTGCCCAGTCCGCCCTATTTCTATCATGGAGTGGCAGAATATAACCATTCGCGTCCATTATTTGCTGTTGGATTTCTTTCAGCAGGCGCTGCTCATTGGCTAGCGCATTAATCAATAATCGGACTTGATCGGAATCCAATGGGCCGATTCTTCCTAGAGTTCGGGCTGTTCGAAGTCGAAGAAGACTATCCCGGCGCTGAAAGAGAGTGAGCAACTCAGAAGCGGTAACTCTCGTCTCCGAGCCGACGCTGCCCAAGGCGTAACAGATTTCGTAAAGAATGTCTGTGGGAAGCGACTTCTGTTGCAAGAGCGCCGTCAGGTCTTGCGACGTGTCTCTTGCGACTGGGCCGAAGTCCGATATTGCGCGTAAGGCGGCAATCCTGAGTCGTTCTTGCTCTTTTGAATTGATGGTAATTTCAACTAATGGCTTTATGGCCTGTGGACCAATCTTTCTTAGCGCTGTTGCTGCTGCACCACCCACGTAATCTTGGTCAAGTAGTCGAATCAGCTTCGGGATAGCACTTTGTCCAGCCTCGCTTTTTTCGCCTAAGGCCAAGGCTGCCGCCCGACGGACCAAGGAATCGCTGTCATCCAACCGTGCGATAAGACTGTCAATTGCTGCATTTCCCGTGTTGGGAATCTTGCTGAGCGAGAGACAGGCAGATCTACGAACTCGCCAAGCAGGATCGGAAAGACTTCGAATAATATTCGTTGAAGGTTCTTGTGCTCTTGCAAATATGACTAAGATGACAAGAGCAAAAATCCCAAAGAGGATGTGATACCATTTGTGAATTGTTCTTTTGTTTGGAGTCGTCATCCCATCAGTCCCTTCCTATCAGCCTAATATAGTTTTATACGACAAATCTATGTAAAGATGTAAAATATCAGATAAAAAAAAGCAACAGATAACTCCAAAATAAGAACGTGACCATGTAAAACGTGGGAATTCCAGTAACGTTATTCCAGAGATTGTAGGTTTGCATGGATTTTTGGAAGGTGTAGATATCCCATACCCTAGAAATGGACTTTAAGAATTGCTTTTTAATTTTAAAATTTTTTGAACATCTGAAAATCCGCAACATATAAATTTATCTTTTTTTTTATCTTTAATCCAGAACCTTCTGATGACTTATGCTTAATCTTTCATTGTCCATGGTGATTTGTAGAAATATAATAGGATTAGGTTGGTGCGTACAATTTTGGGCAATTCCAAGTGTGGTATTAGGGTGATAATAACTTAGCGTAATTGTAAAGGTGTATTCGCTAAATTTTGTCTTTTATTGGTAAAAAAATCGTAGTAGAATCGTAGTATAGGCTGCCCAAAAACATACAAATTACTGAACTCTATGTAAATAATGTAACGGCGGAGATCATTGAACTTACAGGAGTTACTGAAATCACTGAAGTTGTGAGATGGGCATTGCTCAAACTTGCAAGGCGGAGGTCACCGGTTCAAATCCGCTCTGCTCCACCAGCATAAATAATTCACATCGTGGCCCTGAAGAAAACTCCCATGGCTCTTGATCATGGGACGAGTATTGCTTACTTCACCTTTTGGTGATTTGTGTTAGGCACTGAGTTGCCTAACGGGCGTCGTTTCATCAGGCGGGGCAACGGGGTTGAAATAGTCGTCTTTAACATCTCATAAGCACTGTACAAGAGTGGAGGAAGTGCGGTTTAGCATTGCGTGCAAGGCAGGGGAATTGAGGGATCTGCAAGAAGAATAATGGAAGCAAAGAAATTGCATGATCGCTTGGGAAGTAGTGAGATTTTACTTGACACGAGGGGTAGTGATGGATAAGAATTTGTGTTTGCAGTTTATAATTGGGAAAATTGCGGGTTGCAAGAAATTTTCTCCTTCTTTGTGAAGGAGTTCGATTGCTCTTTGACAACTATATATCGGATGTCAGTCCTCATCCCTCTTTTGTAGATGTAATGTAATCAGTGTTGCCTTAACTGGCGAAAAAGAAGCCGTTAAGCTACTAAGGGCGTACGGTGGATGCCTTGGCGCTTGAAGCTGATGAAGGACGTGGTAAGCTGCGATAAGCCCTGGGGAGCTGCACACAAGCGTTGATCCAGGGATCTCCGAATGGGGCAACCCACCCGAGTAGACCTCGGGAACCCCCCGCTGAATAAAATAGGCGGGGAGGAGGGAACCGGGGGAAGTGAAACATCTCAGTACCCCGAGGAAAAGAAAGCAACCGCGATTCCCCTAGTAGTGGCGAGCGAACGGGGAACAGCCTAAACCGGCTGGATGTCAAGCCTGCAAGCGTTGTCCAGTCGGGGTTGCGGGACAGTGCCAGAGGAGGTTGCAGACTTCTCAGAAAGTTACAAAGGTTGCGGCCAGCCGAATGGACCTGGAACGGCCAGCTATAGACGGTGAGAGCCCAGTAGGCGAAGCCAAGACCCTTTCGGCGTTGTTCCCAAGTAGTGCGGGACACGAGAAATCCCGTATGAATCCAGGGGGACCACCCTCTAAGGCTAAATACTTGCAAGCGACCGATAGCGAACCAGTACCGTGAGGGAAAGGTGAAAAGCACCCTAGAAAAGGGAGTGAAATAGAACCTGAAACCGTATGCCTACAAACAGTGGGAGCGCGATGCAGAGGCAAGAAACAAGACGTCAGAGGCCAGCGTAATGACAATTCGTTCATACCGCGATTAGAAGGTTTACCAACTGGGAATGGATTTAGTAGAGAAGGTATATAAGATAAGCAAAACATTCCCGGCGGAGGAACGATTCGGACTAAGGGACCAAATCCGAAGGGCATGTGTATCCGTTGTGTTGAATATCGCAGAAGGATATGGCCGTAAGAATTCCGAGAAAGAATTCAAGTACTTCCTGCGCAATGCCCTAGGATCAGCTAACGAAGTCAGAGTTATTCTGGAAATCGCCTCGAGGCTGCGATACAACATCCCGGAGCTTGAGGAAATTCAGCAGTCCTACGAAAATCTCTCAAGAATGTTGTACAGCCTGGAGGCCCGATGGCAATAATTAAGCTAGTGGCTGTCTTGTTTCTAACCTCTTGTTTCTGACTTCTTGTTTCTTGCCTCTGCTGCGTGACTGCGTGCCTTTTGCATAATGAACCGGCGAGTTACTCTGCGTAGCCAGGTTAATCCGCTCAGCGGAGGAGCCGTAGCGAAAGCAAGTCCTAATCGGGCGATTTAGTTGCGTAGAGTAGACCCGAAGCGGAATGATCTAGCCTTGGCCAGGGTGAAATCCCGGTAACACGGGATGGAGGCCCGAACCAGTGTACCTTAAAAAGTGCTTGGATGAGCTGAGGCTAGGGGTGAAAGGCTAATCAAATTCCGTGATAGCTGGTTCTCCCCGAAATGTTTTGAGGAACAGCCTCGAAGGTTCAGTAGTGGTGGTAGAGCACTGGATGGACTAGGGGCCCTACAAGGTTACCGAACCCAACCAAACTCCGAATGCCGCTACTCTAGACTTCGGGAGTTAGACAGTGGGGGATAAGCTCCATTGTCGAGAGGGAAACAGCCCAGACCTTCAGCTAAGGTCCCTAAGTATGTGCTAAGTGGGGAAGGATGTGAAACTTCTCAGACAGCCAGGATGTTGGCTTAGAAGCAGCCACCATTTAAAGAGTGCGTAACAGCTCACTGGTCAAGTGGTTTTGCGCCGAAAATGTAACGGGGCTCAAGCACCTCACCGAAGCTAAGGATGCAAGTGGCAAGGTTCAAGCGACAAGGTTTTAAGCATAATCCGATAGGCGAAGGCGCTAATCGTGAGAGTCGCTCTTGTTCCTTGTTTCTTGAATCTTGTCACTTGCATGGTAGGGGAGCGTTCTCTGCGGAGCGAAGGTTGACCGACAAGGACAGCTGGACTGCAGAGAAGTGAGTATGCCGGTATCAGTAACGATAAATGTCGTGAAAAACGGCATCGCCGCAAGTCTAAGGTTTCCTGGGCAATGCTAATCATCCCAGGGTGAGTCGGTTCCTAAGTCGAGGCCGAAAGGCGTAGACGATGGGAAGCAGGTTAAAATTCCTGCACCACTCAGTATGCGGCAAAGACACAGTGGGGTGACGCGGAAGGGAAATAAACTGCCTACACGCGGACGGAAGTGCGTGGCGAGACCCGCAGGTGGTGGCTCAGGTAAATCCGGGCCGCTCCGCCTAGAGCGGAACACCGAGGGGAATCGGGAAGGCGATCTTCGGATCAACCAACTGGCTGTACCCATGCCGCCAAGAAAAGCCTCGGGCTGTGAGTATGTTGAGTGACCGTACCGCAAACCGACACAGGTAGACGAGGAGAGTATCCTAAGGCGCTCGAGATAACTCTGGTTAAGGAACTCGGCAAAATAACCCCGTAACTTCGGAAGAAGGGGTGCCCCGCTAGGGTGACCCTCCTGCGAGGGAAGCTCGAAGGGGTTGCAGTGACCAGGCCCAGGCGACTGTTTATCAAAAACACAGGGCTCTGCTAAGTCGTAAGACGACGTATAGGGCCTGACGCCTGC
>CAYVXD010000047.1:0-27122 GCA_964454265.1 uncultured Candidatus Sumerlaeota bacterium
GGCGTTTAATTAAACGCCCCTACATGCTGTACCGTTATCTATACAAATCTCAATAGGGCGAGAATCCAGCAGCGTAAAAATCTCCTGCTAATCCCAAGAATCTCGATGAGGAGCACCTATGATTCAGAAACTTACCATTTTTCTTATGACTATGACGATTTTCTTAACTGGAGGAGTCAGCAGCATGATCTTCGGGCAGGAATCGCAAAGCGCGCCTTTGGATTACCAGGCGCTTCATCAGCGCGCCATTGTAGTTGATATGCATTCCGACACCGTGCTGCGCATGATGCGCCATGGATTTGACTTTGGAAAACGTTCGCCCCGAGGCCATATGGATCTGCCCCGCCTGAAAGAGGGCGGCATTGATGTACAAGTGTTTGCCTGCTACGTAGCGCCGCGGTTCTTGCCAGATGGAGCTACCAGCCACGCACTGGAAATGATGCACACGCTCAAGCGGGAGATTGCCAAATATCCTGAGGAGATTGCATTGGCGCAGAACCCTCATGAAATTGAAAACATAGTTGCCTCGAAGCGCATCGCTGCGATTCTGGCTATTGAAGGGGGCCATGCGATTCAGGACAGCCTTGATACGCTCCGCAAGTTTCACCAGCTCGGGGCGCGTTACATGACACTAACATGGATGAACACCAACAACTGGGCGGATGCAGCTGGTGGTGAGCGCCGTTGGGCGGGACTTAATGACCTTGGTGTTCGTATTGTGAGCGAAATGAACCACCTCGGGATGATCATTGACCTGTCTCATGTCTCGGACGAAACGTTCTGGGACGTCCTGAGTATCACTACCGACCCGGTCATACTCTCACACTCCTGTTGCCGCGCACTGTGCAATCACTTCCGAAACGTGAGTGACGAGATGCTGCGCGGCCTGGCGCGTAACGGAGGTGTGATCGGCATCAATTTCTACCCAGGCTACCTGAGCGGGGAGTTTGCGAGAGCCGCCGAAGCAGTGAAAAACCAGATTCATCCAAAAGAGGAGGAGATTGAGACAAAGTACAGGACTCAGCCGAAAAGGCTGGAAGCCGAGAAACAGAAACTCTTCGAAGAGCACAGGAAGGTCTTTAAACCCGTGCCTCTGGATGTCCTGATTGACCACATTGACCATGCAGTACGAATCGCCGGGATTGACCACGTTGGGCTTGGCTCTGATTTTGACGGATTTCGTATCTCACTGGTTGGGATGGAAGATTGCTCGAAGCTCCCGAACATTACCAGGGCACTACTGGCCCGTGGCTATTCGGAGCATGACATCAGAAAAATCCTGGGCGAAAACGTGCTGCGCGTGTTTCGCCAGGTGATTAAGAAGCAAAAATGAGCGCCAATAATATCTGTCTGTAACTGTAACATCGCTTTTCATATGCCTTCACGTTTTAGGCGACAGGTGGAAACGAAAGGAGGGGTTGAAGAATGAGGCTCAACACTCTGGCATTCGGAGTTGCGCTGGGAATCGTATGGGGAGCGACAGTTTTTCTCGCAACACTCTGGGTGATTCTGGCAGGCGGGCCAGGCGAACATCTAGCTCTACTGGGCAGATTCTATTTGGGCTATAAGATCACGATCCTCGGCGGCATTTTGGGTCTTATTTATGGATTCATCGATGGATTTATTGGGGGCGTGATCTTTGCTGCGCTGTATAATCTGCTTGCTAAAGCGAAAAAATAGAGGCGTGGCTGCTTCGGCAACGCCGTACAAGAATGACGCTTGAGAGGGCGATGCATCCCGTGAGAACCAGTTGAACATGGCACGAAGCGAGTGCTTGCCGTGATAGTTCAAACGGAATCTTTATGGGATGACGCTGTTAGTGGTTTATACGCCATTCCTCGGCGTTCCGGCCAATTACTACTTGACACAAAGGGCTTTTTCTTCCATTGAAAATGTGACCTTATGCCGCGGGCTGCAGACGACCAGATAATCTGTACGCCCGCGCAAATTATGTGGCTCTTTTTGCGCCACAACAACAAACATGTGGTGAAGGTTTCAAACTCCATGAGCAATACGAAAGCCGAGGAGGTTAATGCGAACCTGGCATCACAGGACGTGACTGCCAGATTGCGGGCACTCATTTTGGGGATTTTCATCATTTCCGGTGCCTGCGGTTTGATGTACGAGGTTGTCTGGGTCCGAATGCTCTCGCTTGTGTTCGGCACCACGGTATACGCAGTCAGCACAGTGCTCGCTGTGTTTATGGCTGGATTGGCGCTGGGAAGCTACGCCTTCGGTCGCATCATTGACAAGCACCGTTCACCACTCAAAGTCTATGCTGCGCTGGAAATCGGTATCGGTGTCTTCGCAGTGCTCATTCCGCTTATCTTCTTTTTGCTAGAGAATCTCTATACTGGTATCTATCGAAGTACGCATCCTTCCCGTTCCATCCTCACCGTGTTACGTTTTACCCTCTCATTTCTCGTCTTGCTGATTCCCACAACTATGATGGGCGGTACCCTGCCGGTGATGAGTAAATATCTGGTTCGCCAAAAAGGGCGCCTGGCCACGCGGGTCGGACATCTGTATTTTGCGAATACGCTGGGAGCGGTGATTGGTTGTTTCGCTACTGGATATTTCCTGATGCAATGGCTTGGAGTGCGCGAAACGGCGTACTTTGCGGCGCTGGGAAATCTTGTAGTGGGATTTATTGCGCTTAAAATAAACAAAACGTGTCCGCCTCTGGAGGAATCATTGGTGCTTTCACCAGCGGCGGTAGCAGAAGCGAAACGCGAGCGCACCCCTGTTGTGTTCCGGCTTGTGCTGTGGGCGTTTGCGCTGTCGGGCCTGTGCGCACTGGCGTACGAAGTGCTCTGGACACGTATTCTGTCGCTTTTTATGGGCTCAACAGTCTATGCCTTTTCAACAATGCTCAGCACGTTTCTGTGTGGGCTGGCGCTCGGCAGTCTGCTGATCGCGCGCACGGCAGACAGGCACAAAAACCTGATCTTCCTGTTCGGCCTCATAGAAATTGCCATTGGCATTTTGTGCCTACTGAGCATTCCACTGGTGAAAATTCTCGATCCTGCATCGCGAGCGATCTACGAGACCGTTCCATTCCGAACATGGTGGCGATGGATGGGGTACGGCTTCTTCATTTCCGGAATCATGATGTTTATACCCACGCTGCTGTTTGGTGCAACGTTCCCCATAGTTGCGAAAATCTATACCCGCCACCTGGAGCGCCTTGGCCGAGGCATTGGTAATATTTACTCGGTAAACACAGTAGGCGCGATTATAGGTTCGTTTCTCGCAGGATTCATTCTTATCCCGCTTATCGGCATTCAGAAAAGCATCCTTGCAATGGCACTGGTGAACGGAGGCATCGGACTCCTGCTGGTTCTCAGTAACCCTGGTGGGGACCGTTGGAATAAACTGGCCATTGCTGTTTTAAGCGTGCTGGCGTTTTTTCTCATTGCCTCGCGCATTCCGTTGAATCAGCCACTTGTGATCTTCTCACAAAATATTTACAGACAGGGCGATAAGCTGCTGTTCTACGATGAAGACGTTGATGCTACGGTGGTGGTGCTGGAAGGGACAGACAATGTGCGGCGCCTTTACGCCAACCGAAACGAAGCCGCAGAGGATTCGCGCTGGGATGCTCCATCGCATAAGGTCATTGCACATATTCCTCTCCTCTTGCATCCGAATCCCAAACGCGCGCTGGTCATTGGATTCGGCATGGGCGTGACTTCGTATGCCATCACGTGCCACGATGTTGAAGTGGACGCCGTTGAAATCTCAAAAGGAGTGATTGATGCTAACTCCTATTTCGTTGATGCCAATCATGACATCCTCAACAGTCCGCTAGTCCATGTATACGTAGACGACGGACGTAACTACACTCTGCTGACTGAGAAGAAATACGATATGATCTCTGCCGGAATTATCCATCCCGGCGTGAGCCCTGGTAGCGCGAATTTCTACTCCAAAGATTTCTACGACCAATGCAAGCGTATTCTTACTCCTAAAGGCGTCATGTCCCAGTGGGTTCCATTACACTACGTTACACCTGAGAATTACCGAATCATCACACGCACATTCAAATCTGCCTTTCCCAATACAACGCTATGGTTTAAGTACACCAACAACTTTATAATACTGATTGGTATGAACGAACCCCTGCAGATTGACTTTCAGGATTTCGACCAACGGCTTCATCAGCCCAAGGTGCTGGCCGACCTTGCCTCGATTGATGTAGACGACCCTTTCACGCTGCTCGACTCGTTCATGATGGATGCCGATACAATTGATCAGTACGTTGGGGAAGGACCAATTCACACGGATAATCGTCCGTACATCGAATTTTCGGGAGGAAAGGATTTGCAGCGCGTGGTCTTTGTAAATCTGGGTGGTATGCTACCCTTTCGCCAAAAGGTCTGGCCCTTTCTGGTCAATACAGGCAAAAGCCCGGAGGAACGCGAGCAGGTCAAGGTCAGGCTTGATCGCTACTTCGAGGCCACCCAGTACACGATTCGCGGCGAGATGCTCTGCGTGGTGGAACAGTACGAAGACGTGATCGGGCTTTTTCGTACGGCGCTCAGGATCAATCCTTCTGATAAAAACACCCGGTATCTCCTTGAGAAAATCATTGAGACTTTCACAATCAAGTCGCTCAATCGTGCCGCAATCCTACGCTCACAGGGACGCCTGGATGAAGCTCTTGCGCTAATGCAGAAGATCGTTGCTCTGGACCCGAGCTTTGCAGCCGGGTATAATAATATTGGCTTCCTCTATCAAGAAATGAACAACTATGATGCGGCTGTGAAGGCCTACAAGCAGGCCATGGCTGTTGATCCCAACCTGGTAGATGCGCGTTATAATCTGGCAATGCTTTACGCCAACGTTCTGGGAATGTATTCAGAAGCCAAGTCGGAATTAGAGAAAATTCTCGAAATTGATCCGCAAATGACGGGTGCGCGCGAAGCCCTGGAGAAGATTAAACAATTCGACTATTGAGCAGGTTACTGCTGGTAAGGAACAACAGTTTCTCATCACGATTCCGACGTGTTATGAGTTGTCTTTGTCAAGCCTCGCTCTATCGCGCACTTTAGCCTCGAAAAAATAGTGTCGCGTTGCCCGCGCACTTTAGCGTTGGCAGGACAAGAACACGACGTACGGTGTTCGCGTTGAGCGAGAAGAAAACTGAGGCGTAATCGTACTTATGGTTTTTTAATCCTTTACGTAAGTCCATGCTCGGTTCAGTCGGCATGTATTATTCAAGGAGAGAAAAGAAATATGGGGCGAAAACTCGTTTTACATTTCTGCGCTGCGATCCTGCTGCTTGTTCCGCCGGTATTAGCGGTAGAGAATCCGATTCTGCGCGACAGAATCAAACCCTGGGTTGACGATTTTAAAGGAACTATGGGCATTGCCCTGAAAAATCTCAGCACCAACGAGTCCGTATGCATCAATGCTGACGAACGCTTCCCATCTGAAAGCGTGATTAAAGTTTCCATTATGGTTGAAGCGTTCTTTCAAGCGCACGAGCAGAGAGTGAATCTAAGCAAATCAATACGCTATCGCGCGGCTGTGCATGTGGGAGGATCGGGCATTCTCCAGTATCTCCACGATGGACTCAATCTCACGCTCCACGACGCCATTTTCCTGATGATTACGCTAAGCGACAATACAGCAACTAATCTCGTTCTGGACGAAATCGGTGTGCGCGCTGTTAACCGACGTATGGAAATGCTCGGTCTGCCGAATCTCAAGATTTTCCGCAAGGTCTTCGGAAAAGAGGCGCTGGTCTACCCTGAGTGGGAAAAGGAGTTTGCCCTGGGCATGGTTACCCCACGCGAGATGTGCGAGTTGCTCGAAAAAATCGCAAGGAAGGAAATCATTTCACCTGAGGCGTGCGATCAGATGATTAGCATCATGCGCAGGCAATTTTTGGATACAAGAATCCCGCGCTACATCTCGGGTGACGGCGTCTGGGTAGCCAATAAGGGCGGCTCTGGAACTCATAATCGTCACGACGCTGCTATTATTCATACCCCGAAGTGCGACTATGTGCTCTGCATTTTTACGAAAAATAACCAGGACACCAGCTGGCGCTACGATAATAAAGCGCACACTGCAATAGCGGATATTTCTAAACTGGTGTTTGAGTATTGTGTGACTCCTGAGTAGTTGAAAAGATAATTCCGATCGAAGAATGACTGGTGCAAGGCTCAGAGAGTCGGTGCAATCCAGTACAAAATTTTGTGGCCGCCTTGCTCCCCTCGCTAATTGACATCCACGGCAAAATGCCAGCATAAACCAGAGGAAGGAGTACTCCAATGATGATCCGGACGTATCAATGGGTGCTATGCCTCTTTATCCTCCTTGCGCTTCCATTCATCTGTGCCACTGAACTTCTGGCCGATGATCCTACGTACGACTTGGTCATTCAAAATGGGAGGATTATAGATGGTACAGGCAATCCCGCCTTCTTTGCGGACATCGGTATTCGCAATGGCCGAATAGCAGAAATTGAGTACAGAAGGCAACTCGCCGGCCGTGAAATCCTCGACGCTTCTGGTTTGATTGTCGCGCCGGGATTTATTGACGTACACACACACGTTGACAGCCAGATTTTCAGACAGCCGCTTGCAGAGAATTTTATCCGGGACGGAGTGACTGCAGTGGTCACAGGGAACTGCGGCGGCTCGGCTATAGACGTTGCGGCGTATTTCGATCGTCTGACAAGTCAGGGCGCTGCAATTAACATTGCAACTCTGATTGGCCACAACACAGTACGCCGCAGCATAATGGAATTGTCCGCCCGTCAGCCAACCCCTGACGATATGCTTCAGATGAAAACACTAATCGCCAGAGCAATGGAAGCCGGCGCCATGGGAATGTCCACCGGCCTGATCTACATACCCGGCACGTACTCGTCAACAGAGGAATTGATCGAACTCATGAAGGTAGCAGCCGCGTATGGCGGGATCTATGCAAGCCACATGCGCAGTGAAGGACCGGAAATTCTGGCTGCTATTGACGAAGCACTCCGCATCGGCCAGGAGGCGCACTGCCGGGTTGAAATCTCGCATTTCAAGATCGGAAACGACAACACCATCGGCGGTAGCCGGACAACTCTGAAGCGAGTGGACGATGCCCGTGCTCGCGGCCTTGATGTCACCATGGATCAATATCCCTACGCAGCATCCAGTACGGGGTTATCAGTTTTGCTTCCGGACTGGGTGCTGGAAGACGGCCGCGAGAAAGCTCTGGAACGCCTCCGTCAGCCCGATATGCGCCGAAAAATCGCCAAAGAGATGCTTACCTATTATACCGTGAAACGCCATCGGCCAGATTTTTCCTACGCTGTCTTTGCACGCTACAGTGCCGACACTTCGCTCGTCGGAAAGAACATTCTGGAAATCACCGCCATGCGTCGCGGTAAATCTCCCTTCCGTCTCATTTTCGATAGGAAACCTTCATTGCGCGAGCAAATCGAAACGATTATTGACCTTTATCTCGCAGGAAACGGTTCTATGGTTTACCACAGCATGGATGAAAGGGATGTGCGGATGATCATGCGGCATCCCTGCGTGATGATCTGCTCTGATAGTAGTATTAGGAGCTACGGCAGAGGTATGCCACACCCGCGCGGCTACGGCGCTAATGCCAGAGTCCTTGGCTACTACGTGCGCGGGCTGCACATGCTGAGCCTGGAGGAGGCGATCCGAAAAATGACCCGCCTCCCTGCCCAGAGCTTTTGGATCAAAGACCGCGGGCTAATTCGCGAGGGGAACTGGGCCGACCTGACGCTCTTTGACCCAGAAGAAGTTGACAGCCAGGCCACCTACGCCGATCCTCATCATTATGCTGACGGCATACCCTACGTCCTGGTAAATGGTGTTCTGGTTGTCAAGGAAGGGAAGCCAACAGGGGCCTTGCCTGGCCAGGCTATTTATGGCCCGGGTAAAGTCTCCACAGCAGTCACTTCGAAGTAAACTGTCCGGAGCAGAGCCGCAGAGATTGAATGACTAGATGAGCACTACCTTCTCAGACCCATATTCAGTTTTGCGACCTTTCCCGCCTCAATAGTTACCACATCCTCGACTGTCCCAAGGCCCGGCATCGAGGCACGTATTTGGTAACGCCCCGGTTCGAGGTCGAACACCGCATAGAACCCTGTACCATCAGTCTTCACACACTGCGCACCGATCTCCACCGCAGCCCCATCAACAACACGCTCAGCACCAGCGCTCACTGTGCCCATCACTATGCCTACCTCTGGTTTCGTCAGCCATTTCGCTTCGGGAACCTTTGCTTTCCGCTTGAAAAGCTTCTTCTTAACAGTTCTGAAGAATGCCTCCGGGTCTGTTACACCCTGATTGGTGCCCGTATAACAATACGTCAGGACTCCATCTATGCCTCCGATCTTGCGCGTGGCCTTTATCTGGGCGATAGAGCCCTCAATGGAATTCATAAATGCGCCGTGGCCAATGATTGCATGACGGCCACTCTTCGTTTCGCCAGCCAGCCGAGCCCAGTCGAGATACTGTGCCTTTTGCTCCTCGTTGTGCTCCCGCTTATAGTTCATCAGGCAGTTAAGATCCAACAGATGACTATCCATCCAGCCTACCCAGTCCTGCAGCGTATTGACGTACGAGGCAGAAGTTTTGAAATTATCTAGCCCGCCCCATGTAATTGTTGCAGCCGATAGCTTTACCTCAGGCCTGACCGCTTTGATGTATGCGTAGACCTTACGCAAAAGGTCAGCCAGCTGCTGGCGCCGAAACTCTCCCCACTCAGCTGAATCGGGCTCCGGAATCCCTGTGCGATTATACAGCCGATTGAATCGCTGAATAGCTATAGGATGATACCCCCATGCGTTTGCCCTGTTCACCATCACCTCGGCATACCGAATGTAGTCGAACTGGATTCCATCCACCTCGTAGTATTTCACGATATCCATCACCACATCGGTGGTGTAATCAATCACTTCCGGAATTGCCTGATCCAGATACTGACGGCCATTGTACTCGTTCTTCCCTTCATAGTCTTTCGACAACCATTCTGGATGGCGTAGCAGAATGTGCTTTGGCTCCCACTGGGGAATATCGTAGCCTTTGATCTTAGCTCGATACACGACCAACCATGCGTGGACTTCAATGTACTGCTTCCCACCTGAAGTATTGTGACAGAGCTCGATCAAGTAGCCGAGAGGATTAAAGTCACTCGGAGTGATGTCGGTAGCTTTCGGCTCGATATGTGAATTATAGTAGGCATCGCACATCTTGCGCACTTCCACAAACAGTGCGTTGTAGTTGTGGTCGCGGGCCGTCTGCACAAGCGCCTCGACCTCAGCCGGTGTATGGAAACCCGGGCTAAATGCGTCAACCCAGAGACCGCGATATTCCACAGACTTGCAGGGCCAGAATCCCAGGCTTATTGAAGTGAGCAGAAAACATACCACGACTGCCGCACCAACCTTCGTCTTCTTCATCATCGCCTTCTCCTTTTCTCAAGGACGTTCTACGTCAACCAGCCGTATACTTCTTCCAGTTCAGTTCCAGAGCATGCGGCTTTTTCTCTTCCTGTCAACCGTTTTTCACACGCAAAAGCTCATTTCCCACGTCGCGATACCCAACGAGAGAGATCTTACGTTGCCGGATAATTGCCTTAATCGTCACGCTGGTCAGCGCCGCAGTAATCGCTCCTCGATGTGCCGCAACGTTCTCCAATCCCCCTGGATTTGCATCCACTAGCCCTTGCATTTCCAGGCTGTTCAGACCAGGATGGCAGACAAAGAGCCAGAGGCCCGGGCCAATCTCGCGCAGTATCTTTGCAATCGCCCAGCGCTTTTTGCGATACGGCACCGCATAAACACTCAGACTGTCGCCCTTACGATAGTCCCATGCCACAGGCAGCCCATAGTCATTGGCGATCCGTTGAATCAGCTGCCGTAATTCAGGTCTTGCCACCAGCGAATGCATATGATGATCCAGGTGGCTTATGTTCACTCCTTTTTTGATAGCCAGGTCAATCTGTGCGCGTAGTTCTCGTTCGACCTCCTCAAGTCGTGGTTTTGCGCGTAAAAATTCCTGTGTACTGCCGAACAAATAGCCTTCCTCATCAACCAGTGAAGGAACCTCTGTGGCCGGCAACACTGGCTTCCAGCGGTAGAACTTCCATTCGCCATTGACTGTCAGGTGAATACCTACGCTCAGCCGGACATGACGTTTGCAAATCTCAACTGCTTCGGGAAACCAGGGCGGAGGAACCATTACTGATGCTGAGGTGAGAATCCCGTCTCTAAAAGCCTTCTCAGTCGCAACATTTACCGAGTGACACATCCCAAAATCATCCCCTCGGACAATCAGGCGAATTCGCTTTGAACTCATCTCCCTCTCCTTCTCTATTTGCAAGAGTATGCGTGAAAACGCTGGCACAAAGAGTCATCCTGCGGGCCGTGCGCCGCCACATCACTGAAAAGCCAAAATTGCACACTCGGAGCATGTAAGACAACTTAAATCATTACTACCGCGAAAAGATTGTTCCGTTGCCTTAGCATTTAATGTTGACAGCCCTTTCGTCGTGGAAGAACTATTAAGAATCCCTAACAAAATGGATATTGTGAATGTCCCTCATGCTTAACTATTTTGCTGTAGCCAGGTGGCACGGGCTTCCAGCCCGTGAAGAATCATGGGCAAGATGCTCATGCCACGTCTTTTTTCAGCTCTGAAATGTCTAAGATCGGAATAAACCTCCATTTTGATAGGAACTCTAAGGAAGCATTGAGTTGCATGACGTCTGCCAGATGCGCGGCGGGGTTCCAACTTGAATCTTACAAAGCGACGGACGAGCAGATTTCGTAGCTGACCGAGGCCGATACAGCATGATCTCACGCAGGGAACGTATAGCTGTTGTCATTCTGTCTATTGCACTGGCCGTGTTTGCCATGGTGTTCTACTTTTGGGCACGCGAGACCTACGTTTTGAAGAAAAACTACAACACGGCCATGGAAACCTACCAGGAGATCAATCGCTCGTATCCTTTTACCCCTGAGGAAGATCAGAAGCTAAGTATCGAACAATGTGACTCGTTTTTCCAAATCCAGCAGCGGCTCAGCGCCGACCCAGCGCTTCGCGCAACGTTTGCACCAGGTGCGCGCATGTACGGCGGTAAGGAGAAATGTCGCCTATGGGTCAGCGTCGTGCCAACACATCAGCAGGCCCTTTTGGACATCCAAATGTCGTTTAACGAATATCAATGGATAACCCGCCGTATTTTCACAACGCTCCTTGTCGCCGCTGATCAAGGAAACCAGGTGGCGCACGACGTGGTGACTGGGTTCCACAGCTACATCCGCAAGCTCCGCTATTATCAGACCTACGTGCAGAAGATCGTGGAGTCAACGGAAAAGAGGTTACGTGAGCGAACCAGCGCCATCACTGCTTCCGAAATCGAACTCACCCTTCAGCTTCTGCGAAAGCATCCTATCCCGCCTGAGGTGATGCATTTTTATTTCTCTGTGCTGCGTCAGGATTTACACCTCATGCGGTGAGAAAGCCCAGGGATTCCAAACCTTTCATGTGCCCTGCTCGACCAATGATGACGAGTGACTGTTGCCCAAGCTAAAGCTCTTTGAATTATGTTTGTGATCATCCCATACGGCTCTTTTGTCAACTCAAATTTCCGGTTGCAAACAATCGGAAACAGTTGTAGAAATATCTGAAACTTCACAATAGACCAGGGAGGGGCAGAAAGAAATGACAAAACGAGTAGCTATCGTTGTGGCCCTGATAGGACTCACAGGATGTGCAATCATCCACCAAGGCGAAGCGCCTGGTACAGCTGAAAAACCAATCCGGCTGATTATTCGTGCAGACGACCTCGGTATGTGTCGCTCAGTGAATCTGGGGGTTGAAAAGGGCTTTAAAAAAGGAGTGCTGACATGCACGTCACTGATGGTGCCGTGCCCGTGGTTCAAAGACGCGGCCCAGATTTGTCGCAATTACCCAGATTTGCAGGTCGGCGTTCACCTCACGCTAAACAGTGAGTGGGCAGAATATCGGTGGGGGCCTGTTTTGCCGATTAGCGAAGTCCCCAGTCTGGTTGACGAGGACGGCTATTTCTACCCCACAGTCAAGCAGTTTCTTGATGCTAATCCCAGGCCAGAAGAAGTTGAGAAGGAGCTGCGGGCACAGGTGAAACGTGCCTACCAGTATGGGATTGACGTGACGTACGTTGACTATCACATGGGGACGGCTGTATCGACGCCAGAGTTTCGAAAAATCGTTGAGAAAATCGCCCTGGAACACCAAATCCCGGTATCGCGATATTACGGCGAGGAGGATACGCCGAACATTTATCATACGCCACCGCCCCATAAAACAAAACGAATGGTGGAAATTCTGGAGGAGCTCCAGCCAGGATTCTGGCTGTTTGTTTGCCATCCAGGACTCGATGGCATTGAAATGCAAGGGATGAGCGCAGTGAGCCCGGCGAGTTTACAGAATATTGCGGCGAACCGTGGCGCAGTGACCCGTGCCCTGACTAGCCCCGCTGTCAAACGCGTAATCCAGCGTCGCCAGATTGAGCTGCTTGGCTATCGCGACATCCGCGACTCCATTGTACGTACATCAGCCTCAAAGCCTTAAGACAACGCGTATCCTCTTTCTCTCGTTCTCTCTTTCTCAAATTTTGATGAAGATTTTCTTGCGGTAAAGAATCCACATCAAGCCGCACCAGAGTATAACGTAGCTGGCGCCCCAGGCCGCTGACGAAATGTAATCGCCGAAAATATGGGGAATCCAGCTTTTGTATAAATTGTCGTAGAGAAAATATTTCAGATAGACCGTCTTGCCCGCGGCATCTTCCCACCGAATCCAAACAGTTGTGTAGGCCATGACGCTCACCCCGAAGTATGCGGTGATTGCATTCGTACCATACACCACGAAGGGCTTCGACCAGGCTCTGTAGCCTTTTATATCAATGATCCAGTAGCATACGCCCAGACACAGCAGCGCCCAGCCAGTAGTGTGGAAGACATAGGAGGGGGTCCAGAGGTTCTTATTGAACGGTATATCGTGTTTCCAGATGCTCGCCACGATAAGTAACAGCGCGCCGGCCACAGCCATGCCGGCAACCTTTTCATAGCCGCCTCGCTCCTTATTTCTCAGCCAATGGCCGCACAACACTCCCGCCAGCATAGAACTGATTGAAGGTATCGTGCTCAGGAGGCCTTCGGGGTCGTGGCCCATCCCGAGGGTCTTGTCAAATTCATATAAATACACGCCCATAAGTTTCGTATCAATGTAATCGGCGAGATTGGCAAATTTCTCCAGCCCACCTGGCCCATGACCCGGCACAGGCACGAATTTCAACAATAAATAATAAAGTGCCAATAATCCCACTGCCCAGGCCGCCTGCGCACGCACCCCACCATACATAATGATCAGGGAGACGAAGAAGTAACAGATTGCGATACGGTGTAGCACGCCAATGAATCTATAATGTTCCAGGTATGCACCCCAGGCAGTTAGCATAATGATGCACCCTAGAATGTACAAAATGACAGTCCGCCTCACGACCTGGAGAAACAAATCTTTTTTGCTCGCGCCCCGCTCTAGCCGCTTGCTGAAACTAAAAACCATCGCCACGCCTACAATGAAAAGAAAGAAAGGAAAAATCAGATCAGTAGCAGTACAGCCGTGCCATCCGGCGTGCCGAAGCGGGCTAAAAACGTGACCCCAATCGCCCGCGTTGTTGACCTGGAACATCGCAGCGATAGTTAGCCCTCGAAAAGCATCCAGCGATACTAAACGCCCCGGCTTGATCGGCTCAAGTGCGTCAGACATAGAGAACCTCCGCTTCGAAATACACCAGCTCGCCCCCTTTAGTGGGTTACAAACATTGCCGATCTATTACGTAAGGTCAACGAAAATGAATACTCTGTCATCCTGTCCAATCAAAAGCGCCGGTGAGTACTGAGGATAAGCCAAGAATGAGACAAAAGATGAAATCAATCGACTATTCAAAATATTATATGACTGTTTAAAAAACAAAGCGATTTGCTAAAAGAGAGTTTTGTAAAAGATCTTTCCTTATCAGAGACTGCAAATTACGCAAGTCATCCCCAATAATCCGCAACTAAACAGCTTATTTCCCTTTACAATTGTGTTTCTTATCGGGTAATGAAATAAGTGTAAGTAAATGCCGCAGCGTTTCTTTGTGGCCAAAGGTACAGTAGTCTTATTGTATATGAAAAAATTCAGGCGACGTTCATAAAAACAAGCACTGAAATACTCGGAATATCCTATGGAATCTTGGGGCGATAATATTAAAATCTGGTGGAAGAGTCTGGTTCATCCAGAGACTGCGGACGAACTGGTACTTGAAGTAGTGAAGTCAGCAGGGTTTAACCGATCCCTGCTGCTTGGCATTGCCTTTCTTTATGCTGTCTATGGGTTAAGCATGGGGCTTTTCCGGGGAGCTTATCCTGGGCTGGTGGCAGCCGTAAAATTACCATTCCTCTTCCTTTTTACGCAGGTGATCTGTTTTCCTCTTTTTTATGTCTTGAACTGTCTCATGGGTCCGCGCCTGAAGATCAACCACTGCTTTCGGCTGCTTTTACTGGCAACAAGCGCCAATGCCATCGCACTCGCCAGTTATGCACCGATCAGCTATTTCTTCACGCTCACCACGTCCAAAATGGGGTATCATTTTCTGGTGCTCATGCACGTGGCGGTTTTTGCCGTGGCGGGGATTCTGAGTATCGTTGTGATTGCACTGGTCGTTCGCTCAACTGCCTCAAGACTGAAATACAGAATACGTCCTGCGTTCATAATTGCCTGGAGCACGTTATACGCCTTTATAGGTACACAAATGGCCTGGGTACTGCGGCCGTGGATTGGAACGTGGACAGTGCCTTATGCACCTTTTCGCCCATTAGAAGGGTCGTTCATTGAATCTGTAATAAAGTTACTCCTGTAAAACTACGAAAAAGGAGGAAGTCAAATGTATGAAAATGATCTGCCACCCGAAGGTGAAGGTCTATCGCCGGATGAAACCCAGGCCCATAAGCCCGAACTAAGGAATGAAAAAGAAAAGAAAGTGAGCGAAGAACCTGAACCTTCCCCGCCCGAACCTGCGTGTTTTCCGCGGGGGTTCTGGAAAGGCGCGGATTACCTTCTGCACCATCCTGAAGAAGTTCTCGAGTCCTTCAAGCGCGATAAAGACCTCGGGCGGTTGTCGCGCATCTTCTTTGTCATCTCCCTTATCATGGCTGCCATCTACGGCGCGGTCATGGGAGCCACCAATTTACTCCAGGGCTCATCAATGCCGCTCGACGGTAAACTCTTGATGATCCTCATAACTGGAATTAAGGTGCCTGTTCTCTTTTTGCTCACACTGATCATTGTCTTTCCGCCGATTTATGTTTCGAATGCGTTTGTTGGGGTGCGTCTGTCATTTCAGAAGATGCTGGCGCTGCTACTTGCTTCGATTGCAATTAGCTCAACTGTTCTGGCAAGCACGGCGACGGTTGCCTTATTTTTCTCGCTCACGACGAAAAGCTATAACTTTATCAAACTGCTTCACGTGTTCTTCTTCATCTGTGCAGGATATTCCGGTTTGAGCTATCTTTTTGGATGTATCAAAGCGATTTCACCACCGGGGATGCGTCAAACACCAGGAAAGCTATTTGTGGTTTGGCTCTTGCTGTATATTTTCGTAGGAACGCAACTGGCGTGGGTATTGCGCCCGTTTGTCGGTTCGCCGAATGAAAAATTCCAGGTGTTCCGTCCACGCTCCGGTAATTTCTATGAGTCGGTTCTTTATTCTTCCAGGAAGGTGTTTTCAGAGATCGACTGGCGTGATTGAAAAGACTATCTTTATCGAATCTTCTGCAACGTAGCCTTCATCAACACAACAGTGTATGGATTCCACGTGGACATCGTAAAATAAATTGTGGTAGTGGAATCGTCGCCGACTGCAAAATCCTCGAATTGATAGGGCCCGTATTCACCACCCCAGACGTTTTCTCGTCCGGGGTCATGAACGCTATCGCATTTTTTGAATTCCCAGCTGGTGTGCATAAAATGGCAGTAACCGTTGTCCGACCAGGGATGAAAGATGATCTGAGGCTCCGACCATGGTCCCCATGGCTGGTCTGCCGTTCTCATGTTTATCCCACGCCAATTGCCACCACCATTGTATAGCATGATCCACTTGCGAATGAAGCGGTTGTACGTAACCGAAAGCTCACCCACGCACGGTTGGTTAAAAAGCGGCTCTGCCTTTCCTTCTTGCGAACTCCAAATTGGCTGACCTGAACGACCAAGCCCGGCAAAGTAGCGAATGCTCGTGCGCGACTCGATGTGCTCCGCAGGTTGAAAGGCCAGCCGGACGTTGCTCTTCCGGTAAGGGCCAGAGCCGAACATGACCAGGCCCGTACCCTTGTTTTGCGGGAAGCCATTCCAGGCTGAAAGATCAATTTCCACCACCGAGACATTGATGAAATGCTGTGTCGAGAGGTCGTATAAATAGGTGAAGGTCTGTCCGTCATCATCGGAAACCGCGACGATGGAGCGCCCCATCGTGACCTCCTCGCTGTGGTCCGTGGTGTGATAAATGTACATTCGGCCACCCACGCTCGTCCCCTCCATTGGTACCTCAAAGGCGTCCTGACTGATGCCGGGGATTTGTACCGGCTTGTAGGTCCCAGTTTCATCGTGAATGAATATTAGCTTGATCCCATCCTCGGGCGAAGTATCGGTAGTATAAGCGATGGCGTCGCCGCCAGGAGGCCCATTGGTATCGCCAAAGAGCAGGTAGGTGCGGCCCTTATGTCGGAACGGGACGCCAAGATCCGTGCTGGACAATTTGTAGCGGCTCTCGGTAAGGTTGATCGTCGGTTTCTCCCGTTCGCGGTCGTACTCACCTACGAGTTGGGCAATCTTTGTGGCGCGGGCAACCACAATAACGTCTTGTGCTGGTAGCTGCTCTTCATCTGTACTGAGCTTGCCGAGATTGGAACAACCTGACACCATAACTATAGCAACTAGCAAAATTACAAATGATGGTTTCATCATACCTTATACCTTCGCCTTCTGATCCGTAATAAGTGCGCAGCGAATTCCATTGGGATCGAAACAGCCGTTGCATGAAATACAATCAGCCACCTGTTTGTTTTGATCCTGCATTTTTACCACCAGGTCGGGCTCACGAATGAACGGGCGCGACATGGAGATAAAATCCGCCGTGCCGCTGGCAATCAGCGACTCCATCACGCTCCGCGACCGGATTCCACCTACCAGCGCAAGTGGCAGCCCGCTTGCGGCTTTGATCTTGGCTGCTGCCTTGCGGAAATATGCCTCTTTCTCAGGCGACAGGATATTCAGTCGTGCGGCCACGGCCCCGGCCTCGCGAATTCCTCCACTTACCTCAATGGCATCTATCCCGGCCTCGGCGATCAACCGCGCAACCTTTACACTCTCCCGCGGGGTAAGTCCGCCGCGTTTCAATCCGTCCTCTGAGTTGAGCTTAATCAGCACAGGATAGTCGCGGCCAAGCGTAAGGCGAATCTCATGCACGATCTCAACAATCAAGCGCGTGCGGTTCTCAGTCGAGCCACCCCATTTGTCAGTTCTGCGATTGGTGTGAGGCGAAATGAATTCGCTGAGCAGATAGCCGTGTGCACAGTGGAGCTGCACAGCGTCAAAGCCGACTCTGCGCACTCGCTCAGCTGCACTGACAAAGGCATCTTTGATCTCCAGGATTTCGTGCTCTGTCACAGCCTGAGGAACCATCCCTACCGTGGGATCTTTTACTGCCGAGGGCGCGAGCGGCGTGCCGCCGCACTGCTCAGGGTCGCACTGACGCCCACCGTGCACTATCTGAAGCGCCACCTTACCTCCTTCGCGATGAATAACGTCCACCAGCTGTTCGCAACCAGGGATGAACCTGTCGTCGTATATCGCGGCCTGCCGCGGCGACGACTTCCCGCGCGGGTGTACGTAGGCAAAACCAGGAATGATCAAGCCGATACGCCCGCGAGCCAATCGCTGATAAAAGCGCAACATCTGATCGGTCATAAAGCCATCTTCGCTCGCCATGTATTCATGCGTGGCAGATCGTATGAAGCGATTCTCGAGCGTAAGAGTCCCAATACGATACGGAGTAAACAATACACTCATCATCTGATCCTTTCCAGTCTGAGATTCTCGATAGAAGCGACGACTCCTGTCGCTGGCGTGCTCCTGTATATTCAGAAATCAGCTGGAAGTGTCAAGCCTGCAAAATCCTTGTACAAGGAAAACGCGGCCAACTGGTATCTTATCATGGCTTTTTGTGCAGACTGGGTACTCAAAGCGCTGAAATGGGGACATCCTCCTGGGTCTTGTCAATCAAATCCCCTGCAACGAGTCGATGCCCGCCATGGCTGCCCAGATGCCTGATCTCTAAGAGCTTCGAACGAGGCACTGTTCGCTCCGCATGCTCCGAATAAAGAAATCCCTTTACTTTCCCAAGATGAAATGATACAAAAAAAGCAGAAATTTAGAACAGAAACACGGGGAAAAGAAAAGGAATTTCTCGAAAAGCCGTAAGTTAAGTATAGAAAAGCGAATGAAAGGGGGCGTACAGGTTTCGACGGGGATCGCTGTGGAAGAGACGGCAAGCCGAGGTCGGTTCCACCACCCTCGTTAAACAGGCGGAACACTAAATTCAAGTGCAGATGCAAATCTAGCACTTGCTGCCTAATAAGGCAGCACGTCCGCTAGCTGCTGTGCCTGCGGCGGCTGGATGGGCGCCGACAAGCGGGCTGGCCGTAAGTTTTCGTCCGAGGGCTTGTGGCGAGACACCATCGGGCTAGCCAATCATGAAAGCCTGCCTTTTGGCGTTCCTGTGCGGCGAAGCGCTTCGGAAGCTCGTCTTCCGGGCAGAATAAAAAGGCTAAGCTTGTAGAAATCTCTTCTGTGGGTTCTTCGGACGTGGGTTCGATTCCCACCGCCTCCACCAGCCTTCGCTGAAGCTTCGGCTGGCAAGCACTATTCATTTTGATAGTAACTCAATAGCGGCCTAAGTCTTTGCAAAGGCTGTCCGCCTAAGCATTAGCGTAGGCGGATTTTTATTTGATTATTCGCAATATGAAGGGGAACTGTTGGGTTGCGATTGGGTGCGCGCAATCCCGCATGGCTACTTCTTTGAGGCCGCAAGAGCAAGCTTTCGACCCAGCTGCTGGAGCTCGGCTGTCTTTTCCTTATTCGGACGATTCGCCACGAGAACCGTCTTCGCAACGGGTTGAAACTTAAATGTCTTACAGATGCTCTCCACGCTTTTCGATGCAGTGCCCCCTCCGCCGTGTGTCACGAAAATCGCACAGGGCTTCTTAGTCACTTTTCCCTCGGTAGGATAGAAGGTTCGATCAAAAAAATCCTTTACGCCACCCGCCATGTAGCTGAAGTAATCCGGCGTGCCAATGGCAATTCCATCACATGCCAGGAGGTCGTCCACTGTCGCCTTGAGCGCTTGCTTGAGCACGACCTGTGTGCCTTTGAGTGCGCGCGCACCTTTTGCAACAACCCGAGCCGCTGCCTCGGTATTCCCACTCAATGAATGATAGATGACCAGAATCTTTGCCATCCTTTTTCTCCTTTAATCATTATGTTAAATTTCTTGACAGGCCCAGAACGAACTTCTCATTGTGGGGTGATGTAGCGCACGCCTGTCATGCGGATGAAACAGGCAAAAGCCAGGTGCTGATTTCAGCCTAGCCAGGCGAAAGGGAGAATAACGCGAGCACCCAACTTCACCTCAACGCTGCTTAAATCTAGCGTGTCCTGAATCCCGACCGAGTACTGCTTCCCCTCCTCTCAGGGCTCTCACGCCGCCAGAAGAAATAAAAAAAGAGGCAGGTACAGCTCGCCACTGCTCCTACCTCTCTGGCAAAACAGCGCATTTATAGGCTCTTTTTCAGTGCCGGTGCAGGTTTGAACCCCACAGTCTTGCTCGCCTTTATTTTGATCTGTTCACCGGTGCGCGGATTCACGCCTGTCCGTGCCTTTCGAGATCTTACCGTAAATGTGCCAAACCCGGCTACTGAAAACCTTTTCTCCTTTTTGATCGCCTTGGCAATTGCACCAAATGTACAATCAATAACACCTTCAATAGAAACCTTACTCAAATCGCTGCAACTCTTCGTGGCCTTTACATCGTCTATCAGCTCACTTTTGGTCATTCGACCTCACCTCCCTTGTTGAGAAATTAGTCATTGCCGATTTCTCTATTTGCAGGTGTATAATACCCAATGGAAGCCATTTGTCAAATTTTTTTATTGCAGACGCAAGAAAAAAATAGCTCTTCACAAGCAGTGCCCAGGCGGCATACAATCAGGGCGTCTATCTACTGAGGCGCTGAGCCGAGAAAATGCCTGCATCACTTTATAAAGTCGAGCTGGCCACGGCGCTTTCGGACGAGCGAGTCCAGTGCCGCGTATGTCAGCGCCGTTGTGTCATCCCAAAAGGAAAGCGCGGCTATTGTTTAACACGCGAAAACGTTGATGGCACGCTCTACTCCCTAGTCTACGGCCTTGTGGCATCCATGGCGATATCGCCTATCGAGAAGAAACCGATGTTTCACTTCTACCCGGGGAGTCGCTGGTTGTCAATAGGAACAATTGGGTGCAATTTTCGCTGCCCCGGATGTCAGAATTGGGAGATTGCACACGCCAGGCCGGGCAAACAGACCAGAAATCTCCGGCATATCATGCCCGAAGAGCTGGTCACCCTTGCACTTGAAAACCGGTGTACCGGCATTTCGTGGACGTATAATGAACCGACCATCTGGTTTGAATATACTCTGAATGGAGCGCGGCTCGCCAAAGGCGAGGGGCTTCTGACAAATTATGTCACGAATGGATTCATGTCGGAAGAGGCGCTTGACCAGATTGGCCCTGTGCTCGATTCTTACCGCTTTGATCTCAAAGGCTTCTCGCCTACCAGCTATGGCCGGATTGCGCATGTGGAAGATATGAGCGGTATTCTTGCCGTCGCTGAGCGGGCAAAATATCACTGGCACATGCACGTCGAGGTGGTGACAAATATCATCCCCGGATACAATGATAATCCGCGAGAGCTGCGAAAAATGGCACACTGGATCGCAACCGCACTCGGCCCCGACACGCCGTGGCATGTCACGCGATTTGCTCCGTTTCTTGATCTCGCTCATCTGAGTGAAACCCCGATAGAGACGCTTGAGGAGGCCCGACAGATCGGATTTGACGCAGGTCTGGAATACGTTTATCTGGGAAACGTTCCGTTTCACAATGGCGAGAATACCTACTGTTCGCGCTGCGGAAAACTGTTGATCCGGCGCGGTGTGTTTGAAATCCAAGTCAACAATATTGACAATGGCAGATGTCCGGCGTGTGGAAACCGGATTCCAGGAAAATTTTAGCTGCCATCATTTCGGGTAGGGACAGATTATAATCCGTCCCTGTAATGTGAAAAGAATGCCTGAACAGCAGATCAGCAAATCGCCTGGCGAGCCGTTAGCGAGGCAGTTGTGTCTCTGGGATGCAACAGCCATCATCATGGGTATCATCATCGGTGCGGGCATCTTCCGGGTGCCTGCTGCAGTGGCCGGACTCGTGCCCACAGGGGGCGCGATTCTGCTTGCCTGGCTCATTGGCGGGCTGCTGGCGCTATGCCAATCACTGGTGGGGATTATGTTTACCTGCGCGAAGGCTACGGCAGGTGGGTGGGGTTTCTGTTCGGATGGACGAAGCTCTGGGTGGTTCGCACCGGCTCTATCGCAAGTATTGCATTCGTATTTGCCGAGTATGTTAGATATCTCATTCCTCTTTCTTCTACCGAAATGAAAATAGTTGCCATCCTGGCGGTTCTTCTCCTGACGGGTGCAAACACCATCGGGCTGCGCCATGGAAGTAATATCCAGAACATCTTCACGGCACTGAAGATTCTGGCAATCGTGGCTATTATCGTCCTTGGGCTGACGTTGGAAGGCGGCAGCACGGCGCACTTTTCACCCTTTTGGCCTACTTCGGTCGGGAAGAATTTCTTAGGGGGATTTGGCCTGGCGCTCATCTTTATTCTCTGGACGTATGGCGGGTGGAACGAAGCAACGTATGTGGCTGGCGAGGTGAGACAGCCGGAAAAAACGCTTCCTCGCTCGCTCGTGCTCGGCATTTCTGGCATTATAGTTCTTTATCTCCTTATCAACTGCGTCTATCTCTACGTTCTCCCCATAGAAAAAATGCAAGACTCTCCCACGGTAGCTGCTGCCGTGCTGGAGCGGTTGGTTGGGCCTCGTGGTGGCCAGATTGTAGCAATCATGGTGATAGTCTCAACGTTTGGGGCGCTGAATGGCCTGATTCTTACCGGCGCACGCATCTCCTACGCAATGGGGCGCGATCACACTCTGTTCCGTTGGTTCAGCCGCGTGCACCCACGATTCCAGACTCCTGCCACTGCAATCGGCTTTCAGGCAATCTGGGCGATAGTGTTGATCTTCTCGGGTACATTTGAGACGCTGGTCTTGTATACTGCATTTACTACCTGGCTCTTTTTTGGCCTGGTTGTACTTGCGCTAATAATTTTGCGTAAAAGACGACCAGCCATGCCACGGCCGTACCGCGTATGGGGCTACCCGGTTATTCCCGTCCTGTTTATTGCAATGACGCTGATCCTGCTCCTGAATGCGGTGTGGCATGCGCCGCGCGAGTCGTTGTACGGGTTAGGTTTCATTCTGCTCGGTTTGCCGGTGTACTATTGGTCTGCCATCCGCGCTAAAACCATGCCGCATTAGGGTGGTAAATTACGCGAGAGTAGACTTTTCTTCCAAGGAACATACACCCAAGGCTATTAAATAACCTTTTCGCAGTTTATATTTCCGGTACGAAATACGCTAGTGGGTACATTCTTTTTCCCGAGATGTGTGTAAATTCGTGTCATTTGTTTCTATTCGCGGTCATTCGTGTTACTTGTATTTTGGAAGTATACGAATGCGCTCGAATGAACGCACGAATATCACAAAAAAGTGTACGGATAAACATAGTTATTAAACTTTGCGGCTTTGCGCCCTGGCGTGAGATTAAGATTTCAAATATCTTGCGTTAGTTCCTCAGAACGATAAAAGAACAAATAAACTTTGCACCTTTGCCTGTTGTATGTCGCCCAATTAGCGCAAATTGATTAACTGGCTTCCATTTATTGTCTATTTAGTAGAGTTGCCAGTCCTTAATGCGGGAAGTGGAGTTTAAGTATTCCATAATGCCGTGCTTAAGCGCTTCGGCCATAGTTTGGCGGAATGAATCACTAGCTACCAGATTGTCTTCGACGGAATTCCCCATGTGTAGCATTTCTGGGAGAATAACCGGAACATCGGACCAATTAAAGCCTGTAATGTCGGAGCGCTCGGTCAACCCCAAGTCCGGTAAACCAGTATCCTGGGCATAAATTTGCTGGATAATCTGGGCGGCCCTGAGACTTTCGTCGTAAATATCATCTGTCCACCCAACATGATAGGCTGGATAAAGGGTGAAGCACCCGCCGTTGCCCCCTGGGCCGCTTCCACTGTTACAGTGCAGGCGGATAAACAGGTCAGCGTTACAAGCATTAGCGATTTGTGCCCGTTCGCTATTGGAGATATCTACGTCATGGGTGGTTCGTGTCATCACCACAGTCGTTCCTTCATCCTCTAACAAATCCCTCAGCTTTAACCCAATATCTAACACCACGACATACTCCGGGCCGGCAATAGCGCCGGAAGTGCCCGAAGATACTTTTGTCTTCATCGTTGATGAGCCGGGGCCAACAGGCTCCAGGTCATAATTTGCATGCTGCTGATGCCCGGGGTCAATGCAGACAACATAGGTAAAACTCGGACTAACTAAAGCAAAAAGCACCACAGTGAGAAAAAAGGCGCTAGATCTTGTCCTGGTTGTCATTGTTAATCTCCACTGTCAGTTGAGTTCGTTTTAATATCGCGGAGGAAATACGCGTAGCAGACTGCACATCATGGTTGTATTGTGCAGTACACTCACGTTTTTATTTCTGCCTTTTCCTGAAGAGGGCCGTAAAAAGAATAAACGATCCCAGGATTATGACAATAATGGGAATAATCGGAACCTGTAGTTCCAACAGATTTCTAAAACCTATAGCTAAGGCAATAATACCGAGAAAGATGGCAGTTGTGTCCGTCTTTAATCCCATTAGTTGCTTTGCGAGGCTGAGCCCCAGTAAAATCGCGCCAACACCAATGAAAAAAGCTCCTTCTGGGATTACGTCTTTAGGAACCAGCCAAATAGCTCCAATCAAAATCAGAAATAATGCCCATCCAATTGTCACGAAACGGTCGTGTATCCTTTGGGCATTCTCCTTTTGCACATGTGGAACTTGATTATCTTGAAGCGACATTCTATTCCTCCTTTCCTAGCTTTTGTATCAAGATGTACTGTGCTCCTGTTTTTTCTTCACGCAAAGAGACCAAGCGCGCTAAGAATGCAAATCTTTCCGGCAACAGGTGTGCACGGATAAATACATTCCTTAAACTTTGCGGCTTGGCGTGACATTATAATCTAAAAATATCTTCGCGCAAAGGCGCCAAGACGCAAAGATATTTTCATGATTGCATCCTTTCTGACAAGTACTTTCTATTCCTTCAATTTATTTACTATTCTTTTTATTCCGTCTTTGATTAAACCAGCGCCAAAGTTGATAAGTAGCCCAAGATGCATATCTGTAAGACGAAGATAAGTGAGCAATTGTTTATTATGAACAGGTGCTATCTGTTCCACTGACTTCAACTCAACAATCACTTTGTTCTCCACAACAAGGTCTGCCCGAAAGCCCTCATCAAATGTTACTGATTCATAAACGATCGGTATAGGTTGCTGCCTTGCCACAGAAAGCCCTCTTTTTTCTAATTCATAAGCTAACACAACCTCATAAACTGATTCAAGTAGACCAGGGCCAAGAGTGGTGTGTATTTTATAGGCAGCGTCAACGATTTCTTTGGCAATCTCGTTCTCGATCATAGGTATATTCTTATTTGAAGTGCCAAAGTTTAAGAAAAACTTGGTTGCTTTGCGTCTTTGCGTGAGATTAATATTTCGAATATCTTCTTCATTTACTCTTAACCGACAAGACCTTATCATTTCTTCTTTTCTCACGTAAAGACGCAAAAAACTTGCTCAAAGATATTTGTCCAGGCCTTTGGTGCGGAGAAGGCCGACGATATCCTTAACATGCTGGGCCCGCTCCTTTGGACACACCAGAACCGCGTCCTTTGTTGCTACTATAACCAAATTGTTGGCACCCAGGGAAACGATAAGGGGTGCGTCGGCATCGGGGGGGCTGTAGAGAATGGAGCCATGGGTGTCCACGGAAATACACTGGCCCACCACGATATTTCCCATTGCATCTGGTGCATAGATTTTTTCAAGCGCATCCCAGGCCCCAATGTCGTTCCAATCAAACTCGGCGCGCACCACGAAAACATCGGATGCCTTCTCCATAATGCCATAGTCAACCGAGATGGTCGGGAATTTCCCGAAGACGCGGCCAATTACCTTTTTCGCCGCCGAAGTGTCCCATGCTTCAGCGATCGCCTGAATACCAGCGGACATCGCCGGAAGAAAGGTATCAACTGCTTGTCGAAACACGGCGGTCTTCCAAAAAAACATTCCACTATTCCACAAGAAATTACCACTCTCCAGGAACTTCCTGGCAGTTTCCGAGTCCGGCTTTTCCCGAAAACGCTTAACCTGATAAATCGTTCCGTCGGGCGTTGATTGAATCTCCTTGCCTACCTCAATGTAGCCAAATCCGGTAGCCGGAGTGCGCGGCGGAATGCCGAACGTGACGAAAGCGTCCTGATCTTCAGCGAATCGCAGTGCTGCCTGCACATTGCGCTGGAATGTCGCAGAGTCGCGAATGACGTGATCCGCGGTTAACACAGCCATGGTGGGATTGCCATAGCGTTTCGAGGCGACCGCTGCGGCAAAGGCAAGACACGGTGCCGTGCTCCGACCCATCGGCTCGCAGAGAATATTATCGGGAAGTAAGTCAGGAACTTCCTGTAAAATCGTCTTTTTCAGCTTCGCATTAGTTACGATATAGATATGTTCAAGACCAATCAGGGGTTGAATCCGCCTGACAGAGGCTTCCAGCATAGTAGCGTAGGCGTCAAGTCGAAGGAGTTGCTTTGGCCGGTTCTGCCGACTGACGGGCCAGAATCGCTCGCCAGCACCGCCTGCCATAATTACCGCAATACGCATAATCCCTTGCCTCCCCGTGATTATGAGTCCTCAGGAGCCCGAGGCAAAAGCCCAAGCCGCAATTTTACCAAATCCACAAACATCTTAGTGGAATCAATGAGGGGATGGATCCTTGATTCAGGCGAATTGATCCATCGCACCGGCACCTCCTTAATCTTAAACCCTTTTTGCCGTGCGCGGAGGAGTATCTCTACGTCAAATGCATAACCCCGCATGGTCTGAAGCGGAAACAGGGCCTGTGCTGCCTGGGCTGTAAACAGCTTGAACCCACATTGCGTATCCTTGATGCCACCAAGCACCAGCAGGCGCACCATGAGATTAAATATGCGGCCCATCATCTCGCGATACCATGCCTGGTGCAGCTCGATTCGCGACTCTTTGAGTCCCCGTGAGCCAATTGCAATATCATACCCCTCCTCCAGCGCCTGCAAGAGTCTGCTGACTTCCTCAATAGGCGTAGAGAGGTCCGCATCGCTAAACAGGCGCACCTGGCCTTGCGCAGCCACCATTCCGTGCTTTATTGCAGCGCCTTTGCCTTGATTGCGATCGTGCGACACAACGTGTAGAGAGCGACCAGCCATAGACTGGCGGGCCACCGCTACGGTCTTGTCCTGGCTCCCATCATCAACAAGCACGATCTCCCACGAGTAGGACTGACGGGAGAGATACTCGCAAATCTGCTCCAGGGTCGTGACAATCCGATGTTCCTCATTAAACGCAGGAACAACGACCGACAAGTATGGTTCTTGGGCTATCGGACTTTGTAGATTCATACGTCGCGCCTTCGTTTATTTCGTAGGGGGCAGATTATAATCTGTCCCTACAGCTATGGTACACGGCCGACCTCCAAAGAGCGACTTGCGCGCCTCAGGCGTACTAGTGC
>CAYVXD010000048.1:0-5440 GCA_964454265.1 uncultured Candidatus Sumerlaeota bacterium
TGCGCAAGGTGCGCGGTTAGGAAGACGTGGTGTGCGATATTACCGGGCTTTCATGCTTCAAGAGCTAACCCAGGTTCTTCGGTTAGGAAGCTGAAAGTGGCCGAAAAATTCATCAGAGTAAGAATGTGGGTGTGGGGTGGAAGCCCTTTTGGAGTGCGTAAGCGTAGCAATGGCGGAGCTTGCGCTTTGCTAAGCCGAAGCGAAGCTGCGGCCTGGCCTAGTCTTTCGCAAGCTACGCTTGCGATTGACAAAGCGGCAGCTCCCCTGCGGTTCGCTACCGCACTCCAAGGTTAAAAAATCGGGCGCTTTGAGTAACTAAGAGGCGATCATCTAAATAAGCAGCAGAAGATGGTGGTATCTGTCCTGATGCGAAAAACAGATTCGCAAAGATGAGGGGTCAGGCCAAGGGCCGAATCACGGCTTTGCCGAGGCAACTGCAGCCTTCCGTTTTTTGGGAAAAAACACGCTGATTCCGTAGCCCACTCCCATTGTCGTCAGGCATCCAATAGGGCAGAACCACGGCCATGCAATCTTAGGAAACAGACCTAAGAAAGCAGGCATGCTGTCGGGGAAGAGACTGTATAGTAGCGGGAAGAAGCTGACTACCACGACGACCACGGCTCCTGTGATTGCGCCGGTAATCACGCCGCGCTGGTCAGTCTGCTTGGTCAGAAATCCGAGCAGAAACGTTCCGAGCAGCGCACCGTAGGTGAGCGACGGAATCGCCAGACAGATGTCAAGCAGCTTGTATTCCGGCGGGGCTAATCTTGGAATAAAGGCGATAAAGATCAGCACGACTCCCCAAATGACCGTGGCGATCTTCGCAACTAGTACGTAATGGAGCTCGCTGGCCGTGCGCTTAATGTACATTTTGTAGAAGTCATTGACCGCAATATTGGCCAGGGCATTAACGTCTGAGCTGGTTGTGGACATGGCGGCAGCAAAGATCGCTGCAATCACCATGCCAACAAAACCAATCGGCATGTGATTGATGATGAAGTATGGAAAGATGTCATCATCCTTTGCCAGGGCCGGGAAATTGCCGGAAAAGAAGGCGAACAGCATAACCCCGAGGAAGAGAAAGAAGAGAAATTGTGGTATGATAATAACGCCGCTACCGATAATGGCGCGGCGGCTTTCTTTCTGGCTCCGACACGCCAGGAGGCGTTGTCCAATGGTCTGGTCTGTTCCATGAGTTGCCATGCAGAGGAAGCAGCCACCGACAAATCCGGAAAGCACAGTGTAATTAATGCTGAAGTCGAGGACGCGGAAGTCGAGCAGCTTGAGTCTACCTGCGTCCGAGGCGATCTGAAACACGCTCCCCAGACTAACTTTGTCGAGGATGGTGAGCATGGCCACAAGCCCGCCGAATATATAGATGGCAAACATGAGTACTTCTGTCCAGACCACGGCTCGAAACCCGCCAAAAGAGGTATAGATCAGGGCTATGCCTACGCTAAGAATCACACAGTAGTGGAACGGCCATGAAGGAATGATCTGGTTCATAACAATGGCAGGTATATAGACGCGAATCCCGGTGGCCAGGGCACGCGTAACGAAGAAGGTAATGCCCGCGATATTTTTCGCCGCAGTCCCAAATCGCCCTTCGAGATATTTGTAAATTGACTGATGTTCTCCTTTATAGAGCCGCGGCACAAACAGGTAACCCAGGATAACCCGTGCTGCCAGATAGCCAAACGTGAGCTGGAGAAATACGAGACTGCCACCGTATGCCCAGGCGGGCGCTGCAATGACTGTGGCAGCCGAGGTTTCCGTGGCCACGATCGAGAGCATCACTGCCCACCAGGGCAGATTGCGGCCACCCAGGAAATAATCCTTGGTGGTGCGTTGCATGCGTGTGAAGTAGAGCCCGATCGTGGTGATTGCGACGACAAATAAGATGACCACACCAATATCAATTGCGCTGAGTTTCACCCCTGCAATTCCTTCCATGCTTATTCTTCTCCTTTGGTCTGAATCAGTGAATGTGCGATCAGTACGATCCTGCTAAAGGATAGATGCTATCTGCTCTGCGGGCTAAAAGCATTTCGGCTCGCCCTTGCGCTTTGCAATGCGGTTGATACGCCAGAGCAAGCGCCTGAGCATTCGCTCGCTAAGATCGGTGCCGAAGTAGAGCCGAAGAAAGCGCAGCCGATCTTTTTTGCTCAGTGCCGGAAACGGTAATGACCGAAAGAGCTGAAAGAAGTTTTTTCTCCTCTGCCTTGCCGAAATGCGTCTGCCAATGCGGCAATGGTCCAAATCAATAATGAAAAAGCTGAATTCTGGCCGAACGTCAGTGCTACTGCTAGTGAGAATATGGTGGCTACTGAAATCGTCGTGGTAAAATCCACGGCCATGTAAGCTACCAAGAAACTCAGCCAGTGCACTCACCAAATCTTTTTTCTCCTGGGCTGACTTGATTTCTTGCAAGACATCATGGAGCGACGTTGTGCCTGCTACGTGGCGCGTCACTAGATAATTCTCTTTGAGCAACCCGCCAGCACGGCGCTCCGCGTAAATCAGCGGCACAGCTGTCGGAATTGAAGCAGCCAGGAGCTGATGTCCCAGTTTCCATTCACGTTTTGCTTTGCTTGAAACAAAGAGCGAACCCAGGGCTTTCTTAAAGTTCCTGACGCGGCAACGCTTTGCATAAAGGCGCTCGGAGACTCCCGCAGCGTTCTGAAAATCGAAGCTTACCACCAGCCGGGTATTCGAAGACTTTACCACGGCGTATTGACCGTGCGGCTGGCTTTTCAGGGTATTCCAGGGAATCTGGCTGAGACGGAGACGGGCGTAATCGGCCAGACAAAGGCCGCGAAGCTCACCATCTTGATAAGGAAGTGCCCGGTTTTGCGTTGGTGTGTTGCATACACTCGCGGAGGAAGACATTGCGAAAGGTGCCATGGTGTTATGCACGTGCACTTTCATTTATCTCTGTTTCGTGAACCGGCAATACTGCTTGTATGGCAATAGCTGATTAAGGGGTTGTGTATCCAGTGGTGTCAAGATGATTCTTCGCATCTTGCTGCTCACTAAGAATACTGTAGACTTTCTTAAACAGGAATTGTAGTTATTAATATAGAGAGGTCAAACACTATTTTTGCTCGCTCCTGCGAATTCGTAACGCATTGGTGGAAGACAGTGAATGATAATAAGCCTCTCGGATTTTTATACCCAGGTGCTGGCGATTGCATAAGATAAGTTCGTACGCGCCAGTAATGACCACGGCTATCATTAGAGCAGAAGGCAGATTCTTGTGCAGTCATTAAAGCAACGAGTCGAGGCAGTGCTGCGCAGCGCATCACCCCACACGCTTCGAGTTATGGACATCGTGAAGCGTTTGGCGTTGCGTCCTGCTCAGCGACGACTGGTGCGGCATGCCTTGCGTGAGCTTAGCCGCGAAGGGAAGGTACACCGGTTCAAGGCACAGCGCTATGGAATCCTCGACGCTCCGGAGATTGTTACTGGCAAGCTCGAAATCGCCGCAAAGGGGTATGGTTTTGTACGCGTACATTCGCGTGAAGGCGTGGAACGGATGGCGGATGTTTTCATTGCCCGCCGCAATCTCGCGACCGCTGTGCACGACGATACCGTAGCGGTTCGCATGATCAGACGCCCAGGCGAGAAGCCCGAAGGCCGCATTGTCGAGGTGCTCGCGCGAGGCCGCGCTATTCTGGTCGGACAGTTTCAGCATGGCAAACGAGGCGGCATTGTGATACCGCGGGATCAGCGCATCGGTCGTCACGTATTCATATCGCACGTGCCTGCGCGCCTGCGTGTGGAGAACGACGCTTGGGTGGTGGTGAAGATTACAGACTGGACGTCCGGCCGTGATCCCCTTCTGGGCACAATCGTCGAAGTTCTGGGCGATAAGGCGATGCCGCTTACTGACGTTCTGCTGGTAGTTCGAGATTACGGTGTACAGCCGGAGTTTCCAAAGGCAGTGCTGCGGGCAGCCCGTGAGGTTGCCACGGCGATTGCGCCTGAAGAATTTGCTCGTCGCCAGGACTTCCGGGCTCTGCGCACGATAACAATTGACCCGGTGGATGCTAAGGATTTCGACGATGCTCTCTCCATCGAAGTTCTTGAAAACGGCGTTTTCCGCCTGGGGGTGCACATTGCCGACGTGTCGCATTACGTTGCTGAACGCTCACTCATTGATAAAGAGGCACGGGAGCGAGGCACCAGTATCTATCCGGTGGATCGTGTGATCCCAATGTTACCTGATGCGCTTTCAAACACCATTTGCAGTCTGCGTCCGGACGAAGACCGCCTGACTTTGAGTGTGATCATTGACGTTGACTCGAATGGCCAGGTGCGCGATTACCGGTTTTACGAGGCGATCATTCGATCGCGCTTTCGGATGACATACGAAGAGGTAGAAGCAGTATTCGATCGATCTGATCCGTGGATACTGTCGAAATACCAGTCGGTGCAAGAGGATCTACTTGCACTGAAGGCGCTGAGCGATCGGCTGCGTCAGGTGCGGGCAGAGCGTGGAAGTCTGGATCTCGATGTGCCGGAAACTGAGGTAATCTTCAACTCTGCGGGGCAGGTGGTTGATGTTACACGCAAGATTCGCCTGGCCAGTCATCGTCTGGTCGAGGAATGCATGGTGCTGGCGAACGAGGTGGTGGCACAGCATCTCTTCTGGCTGAAAACTCCTTCACTTTATCGTGTACACGAAAAGCCAGCGCGCGAAAAGCTGGAGCGGATGGTTCCGATATTGGCTAATTTGGGCATCACGCTGCGGTCTTCGCGCGGAAAAATTGTTGAGCAGCTGCAAGCCGTACTCGCGCGTGCCGAGCACCTGCCTCACGGCTATATGATCCGCCGTTTGATTTTGCGTGCAATGATGCGCGCGCAATATAGCGCAGAGAACAAGGGCCATTTCGGCATTGCCAGCGCATGTTACACGCATTTTACCTCGCCCATTCGCCGCTATCCGGACCTCGTCGTGCATCGCATCTTAAGAGAGTCAATGCGTGGAAGACAGCTAACAGACGATCGGCAGCAGGAGCTTGTCCAAGGCCTGCCAGCAATTGCGCAACTTGCTACGGATCGTGAAGATCGTGCGGATGCGATTGAGAGAGAGGCAATGCTTGTGAAGTCGCTCGAGTTCATGCACGCATTTCTGGGTGAAGAATTCGAAGCCACCGTGTCGGGCGTTGCTAATCACGGCGTGTACGTGGAATTGGACCAGTATCCGGTTGAGGGATTAATACCGTTGCGCAATCTGCCCAGCGACTCGTATGAATACGATGAAGAGCGGCTGCTGCTCAAGGCTCGAAAGCGTGGGCTTACTTTTGTGCTTGGCCAACGTGTGCTGGTTTCGCTCGAGCGGGTTGATATGGTGAATCGCCGTATGGACTTTGGCTTTAAAAAGATCCTGTAGGGGAGTGGGGTTGGCGCATCACAGCCAGGGAGCACCGAGCAAGTT
>CAYVXD010000048.1:5540-26873 GCA_964454265.1 uncultured Candidatus Sumerlaeota bacterium
TCAATTTGCCGAAGAAGTTCCGGATACGCTGTCTTCATCCGGTGTTCGGCCTGGTGGATGTCACGACAGCCATCGAGACCAGCAGCTTCGCAATTGATCGCTGCAACAGAGCTGGCCAGCAGCAAGGCCTTTAGCGGGTGCTGGAGAGTGAAGAGCCCTCTGAGGAATCCAGCAGAAAATGCATCGCCGCATCCTGTTGAGTCTGCCATTTGCTGCACCGGGGCTACAGGAACTGTCAACCCGTAGCATTCACCGCCTGTCTTGTAGACGAGCATTGATCCGCGCGAGCCGAGAGTGAGCACCGCATACGTGGCTCCGGCATCCACGATCCGCAACAGCGCCTCCTGGTAATCAGCCTCAGAGTTCAGCTGCTGACCCAGCACAAGGCACAGTTCTTCTTCATTGCACTGCAGGCCATTCACACACCCGACCCACTCCTCCCATGATTCGAGCGGCTTTGGCCGTAAATGACCATCTGCATCCACGAAGCGCGGCAGGTTGTGGACGTCGAGAAAGAGGAATGCCCGCGAGTGGCGGCGCAGCTGTTGTAAGGTTTCCAGCGCGATTTCCGAGCAAGAAATAAAATTAATTAGCATAATATCAGCATCAAGAAACGGACTGAGCTCGTCGAATTTAACAGGCGGAGTGCGCAGGGTCATACGTTCTTCGCGCCGATCCGGGCTTGGGTAGCGCAGGGTATTCTGATTTGTCCCCTCTGGATTGATTCGTATTCCTTGCAGCTGAACGTTTGACAGACCCTGGAGATACTGTTCGATGATGACGGGGAGGTGATCTGCACCGAGCTTGGATACGGGATGGATCGTAGCGTCACGCCCAAACACTCGCGCCAGCGCAAGGATGTTATAGAGTACTCCGCCGAAGCTCTCTTTCCGCTCGCCCTTGTACGGAAAGATTTCGTCGTACATCACAGACCCAATCACACATATTTTCATGCGCCTCTCCTTGATGTGTTACATCAGGATATCATATTAGTACCTTTTCCAGTTTGTTTTGGAGGATAACGTTAGCCCAGGGCCGGCGCTACATCCTCTTATTACCCATGGTTTTTCTGAGTGGGCGTTTTAAGAGTCAGATGCTGAACTAAAATGCCTGCGGCTCCGATAACGCCAGCATCGCCACCAAGCTGGGCCGGCACGATCTTGGCCGTCCGGGCAGGCTCTTCAAAGGCGCGGCGACGCACCTCTTCGCGCGTAGGCCTGAACAGATGCTCCCCTGCTTGGATCACTCCACCGCTGATTACAATCATTTCGGGATTCAGGGTGTTAACTATGTTTGCAATTCCCACACCGAGCAATCGTCCGGTCTCTTCAAATATTTCGCAGGCTAATGCATCTCCCTGCTCAAGCGCCTCATAGACGATCTTCGAAGTTAGTCGGTTGAGATCTCCTTCCACCATGTTGTTGATTATGGTATCGCGCCCTTTGCGGATTGCCTCGGTCGTTCTCCGCACAATGCCGGTGGCTGACACGTATGTCTCCAGACACCCGCGATTTCCGCACTTGCACTGATACCCGTTATAGTCAATCGTACAGTGTCCCACTTCGCCTGCCGTATCATCTGGGCCATGGAGGAGCTTTCCGTCCATGATGATGCCGCCTCCAACACCAGTTCCCAGAGTAAAAACCACCAGATTGTCCACACCCTTGCCCGCGCCAGCCCATTTCTCTCCGTATGCTGCGGCATTCGCATCGTTGTCGAGCACGACCGGTACGTGGAACTCGTCTTCAATCATTTTGCGAAGAGGCACGTTATGCCATCCATGGAGATTAGCGGGATTAATCACGATGCCAGTGCGTGTATTTAAAGGACCGGGCGAGCCAATTCCGATACCACTGATCTGCTCCAGAGAAAGATGCGCTTTCCGCAAGACCTCGCGGATGCACTGATTGATGTTTGCAACTACCCGCTCCACGCCTTTCGGCACTTCAGTTGGCTGTTTGTGCTTTTCTATGATGCGAGCCTGTGCCATTACAGCCGCACAAACAATGTTCGTTCCTCCCAGATCCACCCCTATGGCTGGCTGATCCAGGTGTGATTGCATAGCCTATCTCTCCGAATAAATTAGACGTTTTAATATCTTGGCTAATGACGCCTTCAATGTGGTCCTGTTGTAGGGCACATGACGATAGTTTTGTTCCCAGGATTCAAGATGCGTACATGATGGCCCTTTGAACTGACGATCCGTGCAGAAACGACAGTAGCATTAAGAAGGCGTTGCTGCAAAGTCAAGGAAAAACCCGAAACGCAGGTACAGCCGAAGCTGCTTGCGGGGCTACCTGGTATTTTTCTTAAACTGTTCGAGATCAAGACCTAGTTTCTCGATCTTTTCATAAAGATTGCGGCGGCTCATACCGGAGATTCGTGCAGCCTCAGTAATGTTTCCTTCTGTTTGCCGCAGTAATTCCGTTATGTACTCGGTCTCAAACTGTTGGCGTGCCGATTTATATTCAGCACTTGGCACTGGCTCGCGGATGCGTGGTGGTGCCGGAGGCAACTCTTTTGTTAATTGCTGCAGATCAGCGGGAATATCTTCGGCGCTGATAGATTGCTTTTCAACCAGAACGCTCAGGCGCTCGAGAATATTTTCGAGTTCGCGGACATTTCCTGGCCAAGGGTATCGTTTCAATAAGTTCATCGCTTCTGGCAAGATGTGCATTTTCGGTTTGCGCATTTGCTGACTGAACTTGGTGACAAAATATTCGACCAGCGGCTCAATGTCTTCCCAGCGTTCGCGCAGAGGAGGAATGGTGATATTAATAACGTTCAGCCGATAGAAGAGGTCGCTGCGGAACTGCCCATGCTCAATAGCCTTTTCAAGGTCGTGGTTGGTGGCGGCAAGTAGCCGTATGTCAACAGGGATTTGTTTCAATCCGCCAACGCGTTGAATCTCGCGTTCCTGGAGCACGCGCAACAGCTTGGCCTGCAAATGAAGTGGGAGGTCGCCAATTTCGTCGAGGAAGAGCGTGCCGCAGTGTGCGAGTTCGATAAGTCCGTGTTTGGTCTGCGTTGCTCCGGTAAATGCGCCTTTTTCGTGGCCGAAGAGCTCGCTTTCAATCAACGTCTCTGGAATGGTAGGGCAGTTTATCGGTACAAAGCGTTTTAGCCGACGATGGCTAGCGTTATGGATGGCCTTGGCGACCAGCTCCTTGCCGGTCCCGCTTTCGCCCCGGATTAAGACCGCACTTTCCGTTGGCGCAATTTTTTCGATCAGAGCCTTGATGTTTTGCATCGCTGGACTTTCGGCAATGATATTGATCCCGGCAAACTCCCGACGCACGTGCTCGGTAAAAATGACGTTTTCATCCAGCAGGCGTTTATGTTCTATCGCCTTCTGCAACGTCAGCAGGAGCTCGGCGGTCTTAAACGGTTTCGTGACGTAATGGAAGGCCCCTGCCTTCATCGCATCGATGGCCCCTTCGATCGTGGCGTAGGCCGTTATAACAATAATCCCAATGTTCTGATTTGCCTGCTTGACGCGTTTGAGTACCTCCATTCCACTGAGTTGCGGCATCTTGATGTCAGTAATCACAATATCCGGCGCATACGTAGTGATGTACTCAAGCGCTTTGATGGGATTGACAAACGTAGTGACGTGGTAGCCGTCAAGATTGAGGATTTTCGTGAGGATTTTACACATATTCTCCTCATCCTCAACCACGACAATCGAGCCCTTATACTGCCTATCTGTTTTCTGTTCAGACGACATGAGCTGCATTCCGAAAAAGAGGATATTTGAATAACTTTAATCTATTCTTGTCTACTTACCGGGCCATAAAAAGTCAAGGAAGATGCATCAGCTAGCACGAGTTGGGTAGCTGATATAGCCGTGAAAGTAACTGCGTACCCAGGACTGAGGAGTTCCCTGAATCTCGCTGCTTTTGGATAACCAGGGGTTTGGAGCTAACCACCTTATCAGCATGCAGCACCGTACTTCATCTGCCACGCCTTGTTATAGGCTGCCATTGTCTCTTCTGCACGCCGCTGTTCTGCGAAACGGGTTTCTGCAATTTGTCTGCTACGTGTGCCCATTTGTGCAGCCAGCGCCCTGTTCTCGAGCACAGTGCTCAATGCCTGGGCTAGACCGTCAGCATCGCCTTGATTAACGAGAAAACCGTTTTTGCTGTGTTCAATCGTCTCCTGCACGGCCCCACGTTTCACTCCGATCACTGGCTTCCCGGAAGCCATTGCCTCCAGTACAGCACGGCAGCTGCCATCAGTGCCAAGGCCAAGAAAAAGCGAAACGTCCATAGCAGCATAGCACTGTGGCAGATCGTCGCTTCTATAGCCTGCCATGATTACCTGCTTGCCAAAGGGGAGTTCACGGAGCTGCGTCTCCAGAGTCTTTTGCATTTCGCCTTTTCCTACGATCAAGAAGTAGGCATCCGGCAGCTTCTCAAGGACGCGCGGGATGGCCTGCAGCAGCCACTGGTGGCCGCGACCGGCACGGAGCCTTGCCACTATGCCAGCAACCGGAGCCATCAGAGGAATTCCCAGAGATTGGCGCAACCCGTTTCCGTCTTTGGCCGGATGAAACCACTCCAGGTTTACACCGCCATAAATCGCAACGACTTTCTCGTCCAGCAGCCGCAGCTTCTCACTGACCGCAGCTTTTGCCTCCTTGCAGACCGTTATAGTCAGATCAGTTTTTCTTGCAAAAAGCATATGATGGAATGGGTCACTGTAAGGGAGCTTTGGCCGGTGCAGCGTGCGCACCAGGAGGTACGGATGGGTGATCTTTCTTGCGGCCAGAGCTGCAAGCCAGTGGTCGTGAAATAGATGGGAGTGAATGACGTTAATCATTTGTTGGCGAAGAAACGTCCTCAGAGTCTTGAGATCTGCAAGTAGATGAAGCGGATTGAGGCGACGATTGAGATATAATGTGGTGAGAACGTCTACGCCCTTTTCGCGTGCCTTTTGCTCAAATGATCTTCCAGGAACACACGCCAACCACACCTGATGGCCGAGACGTCTCTGCGAGTGAGCCAGGCTGATGGCAGGGTCTGCCTCGCCAGTCCAGCGTTCGCTACTGGCCAGGTGAAGGATGCGAAAATGCGAATTAAATTGATTGGCCGCGGGTTGATCGTCTCGCTCATACATACCTTATACTTTCTATTATTCATGTAGCGGATAAATCAAGGAATTTTTCTCTTCAAGACGTTCCGCAGAAAAATTGTCATAAAATACGCCAAGCAATGATCTGTGGAAAGCCCTCTTTTTTGTCTTGTCTTCACTCTTCAGAGCATCGTAGCGTTATTTATTGGCCAATGCCAAATGGGTGCATTCAGTTCATTCCATTCGTAAGCGCGCGATGCAGGTTCAACAATGGCAAGAAAGCCAAAAGCCGTTAGTGCGAAACTGTATATTGGCACATCAGGCTGGAGTTATAAACACTGGGTTGGCCCGTTTTATCCGCGCAAGCTCCCTGCAAATCAGCATCTCCCTTTTTATATTGAACATTTCAACAGTGTTGAGCTGAATGCATCGTTTTATCGCCTGCCATTTGAGAATCTGGTAAAACGCTGGCATACGCTCGCCCCCACGGGCTTTCTCTACGCAGTGAAAGGCTCCAAGTTCATCACCCATACGAAGCGGTTGCGCGACATCGCCGAGCCTCTCAAGCTCTTCTACGATCGTATGGCCGGGCTGAAGAAGAATTTTGGCCCGGTGCTTTTTCAGCTCCCACCGAGTTTGAAGCGCGATGACAAACTGCTGGCAGCGTTCCTGGCCATGCTCAACCCCAAGCACCGTCACGCTATTGAGTTTCGTCATGACTCGTGGCACGATCCAGCGATCTTCGCGCTCCTGCGAAAGTTCAATGTTGCCTACTGCATTCTCAGCTCGCCTCGACTGCCCACTGTCTTGGAAGTGACCGCGCGATTTGCTTACGTGCGGTTCCACGGTGTCACGCAGTACTACTGCTATAATTACAGTGAAAAGGAATTGGAGAAGTGGGGGAAACGGCTGGCGCCAATTATGGCGCAGGTGAAAGAGATCTTCCTGTATTTCAATAACGATGAGAAGGCGTATGCGGCGCACAATGCCAAACGATTGCGCGAAATTCTTCTCGGACTCGCAGCATCTCCTTCTTCATGATTCACCACTTTATTTGCCTCATCATGACATCCTTGTGCTAAACACACTGCCGACGGAGTTGACGCGGGCCATAATTACCGGCCTTCGCAAGAATTACTTGCTCTAATACCCGGGCGTCTGTGCGTTCGGCGAGCGTTCATAACCAGGTATCCCGTCAGAAAAAGTAGAGTAATTCCGCTCAGCGCTATTCCCAGCTTAACACTCAATGGTTCAAATCGCAATTCCACCGTATGGCGGCCTGGCGGCACGAATAGGCCGGTAAGCACTCCGTTCGTGCGGTGTGTTTGTACTCGCTTTCCGTCAACGTACGCACCCCAGCCGGGATAATGCTGCTGGCTGAGAACAAGAAAGCCTTGTCCGGACGTCTCGGCTTCAAGAACGATCTTTTGTGGCAGCTGCGAAAGCAGTGTAAGCATTCCGGTAGTCAGATCCTGGGTAGGGTAATGTCCCCCGAATACATCACCAGTCACCACGGCTTGCGTATGAGGATTGAAAAGGCCACGCGTGTTAAAAAAGATAGCTTGAGCATCGTTAACTCCCTTTGCTGGTATCACTTCTTTGACCATATAGGCATACGGACAGACGTTACGATTTTCGTAGATGGAGATCGAACCTGGTCCCTCAAAAACTTTTCTATAGACAGGAATCTGAGAATGTATTCCCTCCTGGCCTTCAATGTGTCCGCTAAAGAGCGGTTTTGAGGGAAGAGACCATAGGCGTACGTTTTGGACATAGAGAGGGGAGGTGGAGTAGGTGTAGAAGCGCAACAATGCACTCGTCGGAGCGTCTTCTGAATTTAAGTATGCCTGGTAGTGCTTCATTTTCTGGTCAATGACAAAAATATGTTTCTGAGCGTCTGAGTTGTATCCCGGGCCATAGAGCTCGCACCAGAGAAGCGTTCGCTCGAAAGATGAAGCGAGTGTGCACGCTTCTATCTCAATACGGTAGGTTGTGTAGGGTGTGAGGCGAATGTCCTGCTGCATGATGTCAGGTGCGCCGTCGCCCGGTGCCTGGAGGTACAAGTCCCCAGGTTGATGTCTTAGGTGGCGTTCCCAAGCGGAGGTGATGATGGAAGGCTCACGATTAGAGGCATAGTCAGAGTGGCGCAGAGGGTTCCAGCCGAGCGTTTCTTCGATCAGCGAATTCGTGGTCTCATCTGACACGAGATACTTGACGTTCAGGAGAGATAGGATGGTGTTGTTTTGGATAAGCAGACGCGGTTTCAAGCTGAGCCCAAATGGGTGCAGCCAGGTCAGCTCCGAAAAATCCGACAGGATAAACGGGTTGAGGCTGTTTAAGAAGGGGATGCGGACAATCTGATTCGTTTTAGGATAGGGAACCAGACTGAGCTCGGCCTCAGGGGCAAAAGTCAGACATGCCCGGGCCGGTTCTTCGTCCTCCTCTGCAGCCGAATCAAAAAAATGCACAGTTGGATTCATTTCTCGTTTCTGGAACAACCATTGTACATCGCGGCTGCCTGATTCATAGAAGTGCGCAAACAGAAAGAGGTCGCATCCAAGCAACACCACAATGGCAATCCCCACTCTTCCCGCCCGTTTGGCCCGAAGCATGGCCAGTGTCAGCAAGAGATTCCCCAGAAGTAACAGCAGTGGGATAAAGATCGCCGGTTGTGTCAAAAAGGATGCACCGGCTATTCCTTTCTCCGCGCTCACCCTTGCTAGGCCTGGAAGGAGGGAGCCACCGCCCAGCAGTCGAACGACCAGCGTCTTTTTGAACAGGATCAATAACGATATGACCAGACTAAAGCCTGTGACTAAGGCCACCAGACGTGCCATGCGCCGCTGTTTTGCCTGCGTAAGGCATGGGGATAGTATGGCATTCAGTCCCATAGCTCCGATAAGTGAAATGGCAAAGAGCAGGATGAAAAGGTACCGCGCATGGCCGCGGAGACCTTTGTAAATCGGGATATGATAAAGCAATCGCGACAGGGGTGTATCCCCTCCAATTGCAAGAACCAGCGCGATAGCACCCGTAGCCATCCAGAACCGCCTGTGTCCTGCAGGCCCGGCCCGGGTGATCATTGCAAACAGCAAAAAGATCAGCGGCGCAATCCCGCAATACGGCATCACTTCATGTTGGAACCACGGCCCGCCCCAGAAGGGAATCCTATACAGCGTATTCGTGTTTTCCGCCCCATAGAAGTAAGGGAAAACAAAGCTGACAAGATTATGTGGACTGAAATTATAGCTGATGAAGAACTGGTAATGGAGTGCGCGCTGGCCAGATTCAGAAAAAAGCTCTGCCGCCGGAACGATGATAATCGCAGCAAGCCCGACACCCAGGAGCAACACGATCACGCCTTTGCCCAGCGTCCGCAAAACCGGCTTGTGCTTGAGTGCGAACCAGAGGATGTAGAAAAGAAAAACCAGGGTCGAGTACACACTGACCTGAGGATATCCCGCCAGGAATTGCAGAGCGTAAGCCGCAGCTCCTCCGGCCAGATAGACCGGGTGCGAACTCCGACGCCATTTTTCAAGGAAGAAGAGAATCAATGGAAACCAGATAACGCTTTCGTGTTCTGAACTGTGACGTCTATGGGCTACGAGAAAGCCGCAAAACATGAAAGAAAGCCCGGCGAACATTGCAGCCATGCGACGCAGCCGTATTGCACGGGCGTAGAAATAAGTGAACAGCCCTGCAAAGCTGTGATGGACAATGGTCATCAGGTTGAAGGCGAGTACAGGCGCAAATGTGAGGAGAAAGATAATTGTGAAAGGATACAGAGAGCCATTTTGCGGATCAGCGAGCAGGGGGAATCCGGCAAAACTATAGTTATCCCAGAGGGGAAGCTGTCCTTGGCGCCAGAACTCTGCAGCAAGCACGCGCGGGGGGAGATTAAACGAGATGGCGTCTTCTGTGCTGATGAGCGTGGTTGATGTGAGCGCGTAGGAAAAGAACCCGAACGGAAGGAGGGCAAGGAGAATGAGGTACGGTAGGTCTTTTCGCGTACATTTCATAACGTGGTTATACAGAAGGCGTGTTTGTAATTATCCCAGACGGGAGGCCTCTACCTCGAGGGACCGGGCAGCGCTAACATTATGACCGGCCCAGTTTCTTTCGCACGTATGGTATCAGACCTCCGGTCTCAAGAATTGCCATTACTGATTCGGGTAGTGGTAGGAAGCGATACTGAACGCCATTGTGAGTGATGATTCCCTTGCTGAATTCTATCGTGAGCTCATCGCCGGCCTCGACGTGCTCAACGATCTCGGGACATTGGATGATCGGGAGTCCCAGGTTTATTGCATTACGAAAATATATTCGAGCGAACGACTTGGCCACGACCGCGCCAATACCAGCGGCTTTGAGGCACGTGGCCGCTTGCTCGCGCGATGACCCACAGCCGAAGTTTTTTCCCGCCACAATGAGGTCGCCCGGCTGCACTTCCTTGGCAAAACGCGGCTCAGCATCTTCCATAGCATGCTGGGCCATCTCTGCAGGATCAGAAATGGTATAAGTATATTTGCCCGGGAAAATGATGTCCGTATTGACGTCGTCACCAAACTTCCAGACGCGTCCGCTGATTGTCTCTTTCATAACCCGGAGTTCCCTTCTTCTGTAAAAATGCAGCGCTGTATCTAGCAGTATTTTGGAGTGCGGTAGCGAAACATAGTGTAGCTACCGCTTTGAAAGGTGGCAGCGGAACGCAGTGGAACTGCCATCTTCCCTATTTCATCACGCTATGAGCCGAAAGTCGATATTGCCGGAATAGGGGTCGGAGCTGCGCTTCGACCATTGAAAGCGCAAGCTGCGCTTGCGCACTCCAAAATAATATCGAAACAGCATGACCACTGAAGTTTTAAAGATTAGAAATCTTCGGGTATTTCGGATGTTCAACTGCATTTTTCGCAAGGATGCCATCTAATCAATCTCCCGAGGATCAGTGATCCGGCCTGTCAGTGCGGAAGCGGCAGCCGTGGCAGGACTGGCGAGGTAAATCTCAGCGTCCCGGCATCCCATGCGGCCTTTAAAGTTACGATTGGAGGTCGAGAGGCATACCTCACCTGGAGCCAGCACACCCTGGTGTGCGCCCAGGCATGGCCCGCATCCAGGATTACACACTACTGCGCCTGCACGAATGAGCGTGGCAAGCACACCACTGTCCAGCGCTTCCAGATATACCTCCATTGACGCAGGGAGCACGAGCATGCGCACGCTTCGCGCAATCGTACGGCCTTTCAGAATGTCTGCAGCGATGCGCAAATCGCTCAGGCGTCCGTTCGTACATGTGCCGAGCAAAATCTGATGCAGGGCGATTCCCGCCTTCTTGCCAACCGGCACAACATTATCCACACGATGTGGACAGGCGAGCTGAGGTTCCAGCTGATCTACAGTAAACTCGAGCACACGTTCGTAGCGTGCGTCCTCGTCAGTGCGGATAATCTGGTAGTCTTTTACCCCGCGCGGAGCCAACCAGGCCGCAGTCTTTTCATCTGCCTCCACAATGCCTGCCTTCGCACCCATTTCAAGTGCCATGTTGCTCATAACCATGCGATCGTCAATAGACATGGCGCTCACCGTCGGCCCTGTATATTCCACTGCACGGTAATCCGCGCCGTCAGCACCCAGCGTGCCGATGATGTGCAGAATAAGATCCTTTGCGCCAACACGAGCAGGGAATGTACCGGAAATCACGATCTTGAACGTGCCGGGCACCTTGAGCCAGAGCTGTCCCGTAGCCCAGATCGCTGCGGTTTCGCTGCGCCCGATGCCTGCCGCAAACGCCCCAAACGCCCCGTATGTCGTGGTATGAGAGTCCGAGCCAAGAATCAACGTACCGGGCACCACGTGACCCTTTTCCGGCAGAACTTCATGGCATACGCCAATTCCAATATCGTAAAAGTGCTTAATGCCCTGTTTGGCAACAAACTCGCGGATGGCTTGATGGTTCCTGGCGTGCGTTTCGTTGGCTGCAGGCACCACGTGATCCAGCACAATGACTATCTTGTCGGGATTCCAAACTTTCGCTACTCCGATTTTGGCAAAGGTCTTTGAGATGGCTGCCGAGTTGTCGTGGGACATTATGATATCGGGTTCAACTGTTACAATTTGTCCGGCCTGAACCTCAGAGAGGCCAGCCTTGCTGGCCAGGATTTTCTCAGCGAAAGTCTTGCCCATGTTTGAACCTCGTACTTATCTCCCTCTGGCGGAACTATTAGTTACCGCGTTTCCTTGTTAGGTGTGCTTGAGGAGACGGTAGCGGTACTACCGAGCGTGTGCTTCGCCTTTTATGCTACGCTACTCCTCTGATCTTACCATTATTTCATCAGAAGAATGCCCCGGCTTACCACACCCGACTCATCGCTACTCGTGCTGACCGCACACATGCGCAGCGACGTCAGCGGGTCCAGGATTGCCAGGAACAGCTTGAATTCATCCGGTGGACTGGCGCCGAACTGCCTGGTTACAACGGTCTTAATCATCCGGAGCACGTTCGCAATGGCGACGTATTGAAACTGGTTTTGCTTTTCGGGCAGCTGCTGCATAACAGTCTGAAACTCTGCATCTTTCACCACTCCCTGCGATGTGCCAGCCTTTACGTTTAGCAAATTCTTCATATTTTCTACGGTGGTTTCTAAAAGCAGGAACGGTCCATCAAATGCATAGCATGGTGAGTATAAAGGAAGATTTGGGAGCGTTAGGGAGCGGATAGTCACGCCGTTATGGATTGTTGTTTGAAATGTTAGTTGCACTGTTGATGGCTGAGCTGTGGGTGCTGCCTGGCCCGGGAACGGTTTTTGGATCAGCTGTTCGAGTTTCTGCATAATCATGGTCATTTTGGATCGGTCTTTCACCTGGAAGATGAAAGCAATGTCAATCGTTGGGATAGGAAGAAATGAAGGAAACGCCACGTTGTTAATTGCGATACACAATTCCGGGCCGAGCGAGGCTGCCAGATCATCTTTTAGTTTAAAACCCAGGGTATTCTCGATTTCAGCAATCTTGGTGTCGAGATCTGCCTGCGTATTCTTCATGGCAGGAAAACCTCCCATGCCTACCATCCAGGCAAACATGCTGTAGTACATGTCATAGATGATTGGCCCGTCAAAAAGATTGCTGGCAGAGCAGAAGAATGTACCTTGTGGCACGTAGCGCAGCGACGCTAACGATTGGGGCGGATATTTGCGGATCAGCTGTTGCATCAGATCCGGCTGGTCGGCAGAAAATGGCGTGTAGGAGTTGAACGTGATACTGTTTGTGCGGATGTTCACTGATCCTACGTTGCAGGTCTTGGATGCCATTTTCATAACCGAGCTACCAGTAATTAACGCCATGCCAGGAAGCATCTGCATCAGTGCCTTTGTCATTTTGCTATAGTCTACAACGTAGAACAGATCGTGGCTGGTAGGCTTGAGGCCTTTCATGGCTTTTGCGAAGAGAGGAGCAAATTCGGGGGAAGTAGTGAGTGTGGTCTTCAGATCACCCTTCGCGCGGTCGATCGTTTCTCGAATGTGGGTACCGCTGTTTGAAATAATTAGATACTTGCCAACGAGGGTATATTGCAGCCCGCTGTTTGGCATTGTTTCGATCGCTACTCCCTTGTACATGGGAACCTGTGGAGTGGGCGATGGTGTGGCACCAGGTGTTTTGTCTGCCGGTGGCGCAGCCTCCTTCTCTAACAGGGAGAGGATCTTTTGTACCTTCGCCAGGTCGCGCATCTCTACAACAATAAGAACGCCGACTGGCGCGCCCAGGCTTGGTGGAGCCATGACTGCCAGGTCTATCCCTGACAGCATCTGGCCTGCAATAGTATCTAATGATAATGGAAATCCTGCCTCGAGCTCCCATTTGCGCTTCTTAAGATCGAATTCCTTGTAGTGGATATTGTTAGTCACAACAGGATTCGCCATAAAGGCCTGATACTCACGATAGATTGGCGTTGTTTTTGTGCGTGCCCAGGTTTGCGGACAATCAGAGATGGAAAGCACACAAAATGAGGAGGGCGGGAGGAGATGCGGTGCATTGAATAGTTCAGCACCGTTCCCGACAACAGAACATGTGATGACCAGGAGCATCGCAGCAGCACGCAGTATAGATCTCATGATTTCTCTCCTTCCTTATCTTTTCAACCGTGTGTCTTGTTACGAGCAGGTTGTCTTTCACGGTTTAAACGGATCAAAGTTCACAAAATCTGCATGATGAATTATTGTGGCTTCCACAGTGCGACGCGACGTCTCGCCTTCCTTTGAGTGGCAGGCAATAATGTGGAGTACCGTGTCGGGAATTCCGCGAGCCGCAGCCAGCGGCAGACCGGAAAACGGATGGCGAAGCAGGCGGCCGCTCTGGCTTTTCCTATATGCTTCCTTATGTCGCTGGATTTCTAGCAATTTGCCAATATCGTGAAGCAGGCCACCTGCAATGAGTATGTCACGGTCTATGGTAATGCGATTTCCATATGCCTTTTTCATCGCTTGCATGATCACCAGTGCGGTATGCGTAACTGCATTCGTATGCTCCCAGTAGGAGAAGGGACAGTTCGGAATTAAGAGAGTCCCTGGAATCTTTTTCAAGTCCTCCGGCTTCCACCTTCCTTGGTCAAGCGCATCGGAGTAGACGTCGAGCACCTGCTGGCGCAGGGTACGGTTGGCGATCTTATTCACAACAGGGAATAATCGTTTCAATATTTGCGTCATGTTTTGCTTCGCATCTTTTACTGGCATCTGACCGTATCCTCCTGTGCGGGTAAACACCGCTATGGCTGATTTTGCGCAGCTATGATCCGGGGGATTGGCTAGGACGCCTCTTTTCCGTCGTACTCGACGTCCCCGGGAGTGATCACGCGCATGGGTTTTTCTCGCGTCTGCTCTTCATGAATGTGTGCCACGAGACCTGGCAATCGGCTGATGACGAAGAACGCATTGCCCAGCTCAGGTGGAATGCTGAGGTCAAAAAGCAGCGCTGCGATAGCACCATCAACATTCAGCGGGAGCGTCTTGCCCTTACTTTTAAATGCTTCGGCAATTGCCTCGGCAATGGCCACGCCATCGCCAGCCAGGCCGAGCGACTTGGCCAGCTCGAGGAGCTTGACAGTGCGAGGGTCCTGTGTATGAATGCGGTGGCCGAAGCCAGACAGTCTCCGGCCTTTCGCCTTGGCTTCAGCGATGGTCTGCTCAGCAATATCCTGGGCGCTTTCGCCTTTCTCGCGTTTCGCCTGAGCTGCCCCGCCTAGCGTTTTCATGCAATCCTCAATAGCTCCGCCATGATACCTGCCGATGCTCATTACCCCTGCTGCCAGGGCCGTGGTTAATGGAACACCGCACGATGCCACGGTCCTCGCCGCGAGACATGATGGCGGACTAGCGCCATGGTCAACTGACGATACCAGAATTGCATTGATCAGCTGTCCGGTTTTCTCATCCGGGAATTCCCCCATCAGCAGCAGGTAGACCATCTGTGAATAACTGGCGGTTCCAATAAGCGTTGCCAGATCGTGGCCGCGCACCGTGAGTTTATTCGGCTCAACTTTGGTGATCGCAGTTTTCCAGCTCATTGTGCACTCCTTCGCTTTCGCTCCAAAGAACATCGCCGCGTGCCGCTCCTGCACACCAGGGGAAAAACAAAAAGCCAGAGTCTTGCGACATCTGGCCTGTGATACCCTGCGTCTTGTCAGGACATTGAGACAGACTATTCGGCATAGTATGGGAGTGGCTCGCCCCAGATTGATGGCAGGATGTAAGCAGGCTCAATCAGCGACTCGTAGTCCTCCGGCACAGGAAACGGAAAGGTCGTTATGTCGTAAAAGCCAGTACACGTCCGTGCCCATCCCCAGCCAATTCCTTTGACCGTGCCCACAACAAAGCCGGTGAACGGGTCGGTTTCCTTCCAGGACTTTGCGATATTCTTGGGGATTTCAATCCAGCCTGTAAAAACATTCACGAATCCCCGCCCCAGTTTGGTCATCATCTTGCTCGTGTCACTTTTCTCACGGTAAATGTCGTCTGCAAAGCCTGGTGCAGAGAGTAAGCAGAGTGCGAAAATCGCTCCGATAATCACTGCCACCTTGAAATGCGAGTGTAGGCTTAACATTTTTATCTCAACCTCCTGACGAGTAATATCAACCATCGAGAAGCCTGGCGATGGTTCACTCAAGCTGATCCATTAATGGGAATTCCGGTGATTGCCACGTCGTATACTTACGCGGAGTCGGAAAAGGAAAGGTCATAAGTTCCCACACCCCGATCCCGCATCGTTTAAAGCTCTTCGCCGTCCCTTTCACCAGGCCGGTCCAGAATCCCGTAAAAGGATCGAGATTTTGCGTTGCGATGTTTATCTCCTTAGGAATTTCCACCCAGCAGAAAGGAATGTTCAAGAGCCCGCGAAGGAATTTCCGACTCACTTTTGCCGACGTGCTGAGCTCGTACATCGGGCCCACGGCCAGGGTCTGCGCACTGAAACTAACCAGCACAATCACCAGGACTACGCAGACTAAGCATCGGTGTTTGTTAAACAATGCCCTCACCTCCATCCCGTACTCTTACGTCGTTCTTGGCGCAAGTGGCATCTCATCGGTGTTCTGATCTTTGCGATTCATTCAAACAAGAAAAGCATGAATCACAAATAAACAGCATTACCCTAGCAAGGCCCCTGAGGAAGATCAACAAAAAATTGAGTCGGCATGAGAGTATTTTTTTAAGCCTCTTGTGTAGCTGCCAGGTGTTGATTTCCCGTACATGGCATACTGGTGGAGTCGGCTCTTTTCTCTAAGCAACACCGGAGGATCTAATTGGAATATAAAGTGGCACGGGCATCACGCCACAGGCGCATTTTCAACCTGCCCGTGAGAAGGCGCCACCTTATTGGAATATTTAGCTCTTGCAAAACCTATTGGGGTTTTGGTACGAAATTATTCAGTGAAGGAGCGGGTGCAATGGCTAAGCTGCTTAAGATCTTAGTCGTTATCGGTGTTATTATTGGCGCCTGGGTTCTTTACATTAATCACGCGGAAAAGAAAGAGCAGGGGCGCCAGGTGGAGCTGCGTCGGCAAGAGGAATTGCGCAAGGAAGAAGAAACGCGGCGTCAGCGCGAAGCCGAGGCTGCCGAGGCAGTGGCGGCTCAACAACCAACACCTGCCCCTTATCGTCCCCAGGTAGGGCGCCCGACAGTCTCGAAGCGCCAGCAAGTTTATGCAGCGGCTCGCGATACACAGGTCACCATTTTGCGATACACAGAAAAGGGAAACAGCGCGTCAATTTATTGTGAGGGAAGAGAGCTCAACAACCTCTTTGACTTTCTGGACGAGCTGTGGCGTCGGGGCATCATGCGCGACATTGATGTGAACAAGAAGGATTACCGCACTGTTCGCGATCGCCAGGGACGGCGTAAGTCTCAGGCAGTTTATGATATCTCGTGGTAGCGTGCCTTAGAGCACCTAACAAAAGGAACTATCAAACCACGACGGCACGACGCGAATGCGCCTTAGGCGCATTAAGAATTCAGAATGTTGGGGCGAGCCGCCTGCCGCGGCGGGTCGCCCCTACTCCCGTTGTGTACGTTGTGTCGTAGTGGTTGGAATTTCATTTTGATAGTGTCCCTTATGCTATCGTGTCACGGTCGTGGTCTATTTAGCCCACTTTTCTTTGCAGGTAGATATTTTCAGTCACTGATCAGCTAGTGGTATAGCTGTTCCTCAAGCCGGCAAAGCCCCCTCTTGTTCTGCACATAGTGCAGCAGCTCGAGCGCCTCCTTCAGATTAACCCACTGGTACTCGCTGTGTTCATTACTCAACGTGATGGGTACATTGCCGACTTCCATTCCAAAGACCTCCTCGTGGAACTCAACCCGATTCCTTACGAACGTGAAGCTATAAACCGGGCCCACGACGTGTTGGAAATCTTCTAGCCCGGTTTCCTCTTTGACTTCACGGTGCGCACTTTGCCGCGTAGTTTCCCCTTCTTCCACCGTACCGGTGACAGGTTGCCAGAACCCGCGAAGCTCTTGAACCCGCTTCAGTAAAAGAAATTCGACGGCGCGGCCTGTCCGTCGAAATAGGTATACTTGAACTTTTTTCTTCACCTGCATAGTTTGGCCATGGTGCAATTATTAACCCAACCAGCGCATCGTGCTCAGTGGTAGGGGCAGTTACGCCTGAGGCGCACAGGTCATGAACTGCCCCTACTCGCAAAGCCATTGCTATTTGGGCGATACCCGCTTTGTCGGGAGCCGCGAGGAGTCCTCTTTCTGGTTTTTATTCTCGAGTTTTATCTTGGGCTGTGACGTATTCTTGCGTGGCAGTCTCTCTTTTATCGGCAATCGTTCCTTTTCGTTCAGACGCTCCGGCACGCGATATTGTTTTTGCTCGCGCTGTTTCTCAATCAGCCTCTTAGCCGCATCTGTGTCCTGGTTATCAAATTGTATGAGATTGCCGCGTCTTTGCATTTGCGGGACTTCCTCATCGGATTTGCGTTGCAATCTCCTCTCATCACGGCGCTCATCTCTTGGTGGCGGTTCTTCTCTCTCACGGCGTTCCCACCAGTAACGAGGATAGCGGTAGTAATGGTATTCGAAGCGGTATTCGGGCACAACGTAGGGATAGTACCTGAAGTAGTATCGCGGATACGGGAAAGGATACGAACGGCTCGTCAGTCTGGCGTGCACATCTTGCTTCTCGCGACCGTAGATGTAGATCGTCTGATACCAATCGTAATAGCCGCTATTCTCGAGCATGAGCTCATGATATCCGGTAGAAAGTGAAACAGTCTCCGGGGTTCTGCCGTGGTACTTGCCGTCAATATAAACTTGAGCGTGGGATGGTGAGGAGGTGATTTTCACCTTTCCATAGTAATATGGTCTCGGGGTGCGATCCCAGTCGCGGCCGTACACATAGAATGACGTATAGCTCTCCGCATATGAATAGCGCGGATAAGGTGGAGGGAGCGGTGGTGGAGGCGGCGGGGGCGGAATGACCAGGCGAAGCTCCTGGCCGCGATAGTTTTGCGGCTCAGCCAGCCCGGTTTCACCGCGCTTCTGCGCCCCGTTGCGCTGTTCGTTCAGCTTGCGCATGAGGCCTTCCGCCCCATGTGGCTGAATGGGAAAGGGAGCAGAGCGTCGGAGGTCGTGGTAGCTGTCGAGGAAACTGTAGCGGGCACTGACCGCGACTGCGTGGATATATTCTTGTCCCGGCGGCCCTGTCACCTGGAGTTCATAGCCAGAATCTGGAATATAGTAGGTTCTTCCCCCGCGGACGAAATTGTCGTGGTCGTAGTAATTCGGGAATATCTGCCGTGTTGTTCCTCCTGCATCAGTGTTGAAGATGTACACGTAGCAATCGCGGTTGACATTAAAATTGATACGGATACGGTCGCCAATCCAGTATGTCTGGCGATCAGGCCAGACGTTGATGTAAAGATCGCCGTAGTGGGGCCGGACAACCACGCCAAAGGATTGGACAGGGCCGATGCCGGCCTGCAATTCTTGAGGTTCCGCTGCCAGTCCTGCAACGCTTCCAAGCATAAAAGCGATGCAGGAAACGATATACACTAAGCGGCAACATTCTTTAGTCATTTCACTCATCCCCTTTCATTTATGTCCTTGCCCAAGGCAGGTAAACCTTTGCCAGCACCAAATGGTTGGTTGTCAACCGGCTTCTTCCGCGGGTGCCAGCAGCTATATGGGCTTTTCAACCAATTGTTTTTCCAATTTCATAATTTGATCGCGCAATTCTGCCGCGTGCTCGAATTCCAGTTTTGCCGCAGCAGCTTTCATCTCTTTCTTCAGCGCGACGATTCTCCTGTGCAGCTGCGACGGATCGCCGTACGCCACTTCTGGCTCAGAGACCAGTGGCACAGTTACGTAGTCAGCTTCGTAGATAGTATCGAGAATCGTTGAGATAGATTTAACGATTGACTGTGGGGTGATCTGATGTGTGCGGTTGAATTCCGACTGGGCGCTGCGCCGCCGGTTTGTCTCGTCAATTGTGCGCTGCATTGACTTGGTAATCGTGTCCGCATACATGATGACCTGACCGCAGATGTTGCGCGCGGCCCGGCCGCAAGTCTGAATCAGCGAGACCTCTGACCGTAAGAAGCCCTCCTTGTCTGCATCCAGCACCGCGACAAGCGACACCTCTGGCAAATCCAGACCTTCGCGTAGCAGATTGATACCGATCAGCACGTCGAATTTCCCCAGGCGTAAATCCCGGATGATCTCCGTGCGCTCGATGGTTGTAATTTCTGAGTGCAAATACTTTGCCCTGACCCCACATTCGCGGTAGTATTCCGTTAGTTCCTCGGCCATGCGCTTGGTCAGTGTTGTCACCAGCACTCGTTGATTGGCAGCTGTGCGCTTTTGAATCTCGGCCATCAGGTCTTCTACCTGGTTGCTTGCTGGCCGCACGATAATCTCCGGATCCGTCAAACCAGTGGGGCGCACGAGCTGTTCGGCAATAATGCCCTGGCTTTTCTCCAGTTCATGCGTTGCGGGCGTTGCCGACACATAGATCACTTGATTGATCCGCTGCTCGAATTCTTCAAACGTCAGCGGTCGGTTATCGAGTGCAGAGGGCAGCCGAAAGCCGTACTCCACCAGCACCTTCTTACGCGACCGATCACCCAGATACATTCCCCGCACCTGGGGAATAGAAAGGTGGCTCTCATCAATAAAGAGCAAGAAATCACGAGGAAAGTAGTCCAGCAGCGTATACGGCGGCTCACCAGGCTTACGGCCGGAGAGGTGGCGCGAATAATTTTCGATGCCCGTACAGGTGCCCATTTCGCTCAGGAGTTCCAGGTCGTAATTGGTGCGTTGTTCGAGTCGTTGTGCTTCGACGAGTTTGTTCTGCGCCTGCAGCTCTGCCAGCCGCTCTTTGAGCTCCTCACGAATAGCATCAATCGCGCGTTCCAGCTTGCTCCTGCCGGTGACGTAGTGGCTGGAGGGATAAATGCCAATACGCCGTAAGGGGCGCAGCTTGGTTCCACGCAACGAATCAATTTCGTAGATGCTGTCAATTGTGTCGCCGAAAAACTCAACCCGGATAGCCGTCTTCTCCTCATACGCGGGAAAGATGTCAACAATATCGCCCCGGACGCGAAACGTGCCACGGGAGAAGTCTGTATCGTTTCGGTGATACTGAATGTCAACAAGGCGGTGCAGCATCCCATCACGATCTTCCGGTGTATTGGCTTCCAAGAAGACTACCATAGAGTGGAAATCCTCTGGCGAGCCTATGCCATAGATGCACGACACACTGGCCACGACAATTGTGTCGCGTCGCTCGAGCACCGCCTTGGTAGCTGCCAGTCGCATCTTGTCCAGCTCCTCATTGATCGAAGCGTCTTTCTCGATGTAAGTGTCCGTCCTCGGGATGTATGCCTCAGGCTGATAGTAGTCATAGTAGCTTACAAAATATTCGACAGCGCTACGGGGAAAAAGTTCCTTGAATTCTCGGTAGAGCTGAGCGCCCAAGGTCTTGTTTGGCGCCAGAACCAGCGTGGGCCGTTGCGTTTGCGCAATCACGTTCGCCATGGTAAACGTCTTGCCGGAACCGGTCACCCCAAGCAACACCTGATGCTGCAAGCCCTTTTTCACGCCCCGAACCAATTTCTGAATTGCTTGTGGCTGGTCGCCTTGTGGCTGGTAGTCTGTAACTATACGAAATCTAGCCATGAGTTAAAAAACAGCTCCTCTTATAATATAGACGTACAATTCCTCACGGTTATTAATAACAATTTTGAACCAAGTTTCTCAACCTTTTTCTCCCCTTGCGAGTCCCCTTTTACTGGCCAGCCGTGGTGAAATCAATTGATGATATAGGGGCAGGTCTTGCACCTGTCCATGAAGGGCGAATCCGCCGAGGCGGACCGCGGCGGGTCGCCCTTACACGCCCAGAGTACCACTGACCGGAGATTGTGGCTATTGCATTTTTTCCTTTAAAATCCGAGAGTGTTATGCTTTGTAGCAATGTTAATGGGTTATCTGGTCAGAAGATCTCGTCAGGGAAAGTATTTCAGTAGGGGAGTAGGGGGCGTATTGCAATACGCCCTACCATAATCAATGATTCCCAGGGTATAATTTGGCAAAAAAAACATACTTTAACCAACATGGGTTTGGCATTTATTACAAATGCATACGCTGAACTTCTTTTAACTCAAAGTGCCCGAAAATTAATCATGTTTACAGTTTTAGCGCCCATAGCGTATTATGAGTAGTTTGGAGTGCGTAAGCGTAGCGACAGTCCGCCGCGGCGGACGCTTTCAGGGGCCG